>CALLKH010000530.1 GCA_938008425.1 uncultured Planctomycetaceae bacterium
GGATCTCGGTCCCTGCACCGTTCGGCAGGTCCACGGCCATCTTCATGATTCGGGTCGAAGGATTGCATACACCACGGTTTTGACCTTCTTGAGCCGGCTGGAGCAGAAGGGCGTCGTGGCAAGCGACAAGACGGGCATTGCCTATGTCTACAAGCCGCTGGTCACCCGGGCCCGGGTTCGGAAAGGCCGGCTGAAGAATCTCGTTGAACAGTTATACGACGGCGCGCCGGGCGAGCTCGTCCTTCAGCTGATCAAGACCCAGAAGTTTTCCCGCGAAGAGATCGATCAACTCCGACAACTGGTCGATCGCCTGGATTCCGATTCGAAAAAGGACGGCCGCAATTCGGAGGGTCAGTGATGCGAAGTCACGCACCTCGAACCATCAGCCTTCTCTTTCGTCTTGCGATCGCGACGGCGGTCATTCTGATCCTCGTTTCGACGCAGGCGTCGACCCTGCTCTGGCGAAATGCACTCGTCCTCATCCCGCTCACCCTCGTGGTCGCGCTGGCGTGCAGATGGCTTCCCTGCCGGCCCATCACGCGGCATACGATGTGGCTGGCGCTCTTGATCTGGCCGCTGGCGGGGACGCTGTTGCCGCCGATTCAGTTCGGGAGCGGTGATCAGTCCGCGGCGACCACGAATGCGGAGCCATCGTCGACGCCCGATGCCAGCTCGTTCGGCCCGGAAGATCGGCGCATGGCGGGTGTCCTCACCGAGCGGCCCGCCAGAGATCATCGCGTTCGCGAACGCGGCGGGCGATTCAGCCTGAAAGAGGCGACGGCCGCACTTGGAGCGTCGCGAGAAGAGAGCCTGGAACCGGCCGACGAGCGGCGGTTCATCGAACCGGTGAAGATCGAGGCCGCTCAAGGTGGTCCGCGGCTGCTTGATGTTGAGATACTGTCGGTTCGATCGGATTCACTGACTTCAAAAGAACACATCAGCGGACATGGCTCCGCCAAATCAGACCCCACTCCACCCTTGACAGTTGCCCGCACCCAGGGTCCTGCACCGTCACGTCTATCTACGGTGACTCCCTGGGTCGGGCAATTGTCGCAATTAGTCCGATCCACCTACCGCGCGATCGGCGACGGCATTCGAGAGCTCAATGAGCGATTGGCTTTGCTTGACCCTGTCAAATCGGTCGCAGAGGACCCCGTCCTCGCTGATGCGGGCTGGATCCTCGACCTGACGTCGACCAATCGCCGGGACAGTCTGATTCCGCAACGGGTTGACTCGTCGGCGCCGCTCGCTGAACAAGCCTCAGCATCGCCCGCTGCGATTCCAGAAGAAACCGCGAGCATCTCGACCGACGATCTTCAGGCGGTGTCACCGCCGGCGATCGCTTCCGCACCTGAAGCTCAGCCGCGTGAATGGAACAGCGCAATCTCCGAGGGCTGGAACACATGGGTGATGCCGCGACTTCGCCCCTGGATCGGCGCGATCTCAGACGTCCGCGAGGCGATTGTCAGCATTCCAGCGATGCCGGTTTCGATCTGGGTTGCGGGCATCGGCCTGATTCTGATCTGGCGGGCGGCTCGCGCCCGGCGGTTCCACGCGCTCATTGAACGGGCCCGCCGCGCGCCCATCGCGATTCGGTCGCAAGTGGCCGATGCGGCGCGCGAGATCGGCCTACGCGAGGTTCCGCGCGTCGTGCTGAGCTCGGATCGCGTTTCGCCGCTCATCTGGTTCGACGGACAACTGACGCTCGTTCTGCCGGAGAGCCTGTGGGAAGAGCTCGACGAGCCGGGCCGGCGAGCCGTGCTGTTTCATGAACTCGCCCATCTGCGGCGGCGTGACCACTGGGTCAGCCGGATCGAATCGTGGATCGGGGCAATTTACTGGTGGCATCCGGTGGTGTGGTGGATTCGAACCCGCCTTCAGGACGAGGCGGAGAACTGTTGCGACGCATGGGTCACGTGGCTCCAGCCGGGAGGTCGGCGGGCCTATGCGGAAGCGCTGATACGAACCAATCAATTTGTCAGCGGCCCCACGGTCGCTGTACCCGCGTCGGCCATCAGGATGACGACGGGGCGAACCCGGCGATTTGCAAGGAGACTGACCATGGTCATGACGCAACGCGTAGCTCCGAGTTTTTCCGGATCAACTTTCGCACTGGCGGTGGGCATCCTCGCCGCAGGCTGGCTGGCGACTCCCGCGCAGTCGTGCGAGCCCGACAAGAATAAACCGACGAAAGAGGGCAAGTCACCCGTGTACTCGACGGTCGCACCGCCTGCGACGCCCTCGGCCCCCGTTTGGACGACGACTTCCGAGCCTTCGGCATTGAGTCCGGCGTTACCGGCTCCGATTGTGGAGGGGCAACTGTCCGCGAGTGCCGCTCCGTCCGGCTTTGCGCCGATGGCGGCGATGCCACCGCTTGTCGTGGGCGAGGTGTTGCCGACGCTTGCGTTCCTGACGGGCGAACCAGGTTCCGATGATGATGACGATGATTCACGGCTTGAAAAACGCGTGCGTCGACTGGAAGAACGACTTGAGCGGATCGCTGAACTGCTGGAGCGCCAGCATTCAGGCGGCGGCAAGGCTGCCTCACCGCGCGGTCGCGTGGAAGTCCGACCGGCGGCACCCGCTCAGCCCGCCAGGCCGGCTCGTCCGGCGACGCCGCGCGTGGAGGCTCGCGGACGAACGGGCGCCGGCCCGGGACATGCCCCGGGTTTCGCGGCCCAGTTTGAACGGGGCGAGGTCTACGCCCAGATCTACCGGATTCCCGAGGGCCGATGCGAGTCGCTTCTCAAGTTGATGGTTCGCTCGGACATTCCGCCCCGCGTGCGCGGTATTCAGGACGGCAAGTCATACAGCGGCATCGAATTCAACGGCAATGCTCAGCAGCACGCGGCGTTCGGAGCGTTTGTTGACATGATTTCCGGCGAAATGGAAGAGGTCGGCACCTATCACCTCCCGAAGGGGAAACTCGATGCGATGACCGAGTTCATGGCCCGGGGCGACGTGCCCATCTGGATCGAGCCGAATGATGAAAACTTGCGCGTGCGTGGTCCGAGCCCGGTCCAGCGCGTGATGAGCGACTTCATCAATCTGATTCATCCCGACGGCTCCGCGATGGCGCCTGCCGCTGTCGAGGCCTATGTCGCTGCGGCCGACGCCGGCAGGGCCGAGCGGCGGGCGGCCGAAGGTGCTTACAAGCAGGCCGCGGAAGAGATGAAGGTCGCGATGGCGCGCAAACACGCCAAGCAGGATCAGCGCCGCGCGGAAATCGATCAACTCTTCGCAAAGGCGAGAGAGATGCAGAAGAAGGCGGCCCAGATGGAGGCGGAAGCCGACCAGCTTTCGGACCAGGCGGATCAGCTGTTTGATCGCATGGCCGAAATCGCGGATGCGCTGGATGGCGCCGCTGGAGACAAGCAGAAGGTCATGAAGAAGGAACTGGCCGACCTCGAACGACAAGCCCGCGAGATGGAGCGAAAGGCCAAGTCTCTCTTCGAAAAGGCGAGTGAGCTCGAGCTGCGTGGCGATGAGTCTGAGGAACACGCTGAAGCCCTTCAGGAATCGATTGAGGCGGAGCACGAGCGTGATCGTGAGCATGCCCACGAGCATGCAAAAACGCACGGCGCTCGCTGACTTCAACGGCTCGCCCGCCGGACCTCATGCTCGCGGGGGCTTCGCTCGGTCGCTCCAACGCCCGGCGCGACATGCGTCGAGTGCGTTGAGAATGTGACGCCAGGCGATCTTTGAACCGAACAACGAAAGGCGCGATCCGATTGATCGCGCCTTTCGTACAGACACCAACTTATCTTGCAACCGGCCACACGGGCCCGCCTGTCGGGAGATGTTCTCATGCGCGCGCGCCGATTTTTCCAAGCCCCCCTGGTTTGCCTGAGTCTGATCGCGATTCATGCGAGTCACATTCGAGCCGAACAGCCCGATGCAGGCGACCGGTCCAAGTCGACCGAATCCGCGCCCCCACGAGGATTGGCCGCTGCAAACGGATTCCTGAACCGGGGCCTCCACGACCTTGCCGTCGAGGAGTATCGTCGCTTTCTGACGGACCACTCAGACCACGCCGACGCTCCCATCGCCCGCTATGGGCTCTCGGTCGCCCTGTTTCGCCAGGGAAATCTGGAGGAGGCCGCGGGTGAGCTGGTCGCGCTGAAGAGTGATGGGGAATTCGCCTACCGGGCGGAAGTGCTCGTCATGCTGGGGCAGTGCCGGCTGGCGCTGAGGGATCCAGGTGGGGCGGTCGAGTGCTTGAAAACGGTTGTGACAGACTTCGGCGGGCATGCGCTGGCCGACGATGCCGCCGCGCTCATGGTCGAAGCGCAGTATCGATCGGATCAATGGTCGGAAGCCTCGAAAGCCTGTCGCCGGTTTGTCGAGAAGTGGCCCGATTCACCCGGATTGGATCGCGCCCTCTATTTCGGCGGGCTTTCGGACCTCCACGAAGGCCAATCGAAGTCGGTCATTGATCGGTTCAGTCTGCTGCGTGAGCGGCGCGGCGACAGTCCCTTCGCCGGCCATGCCACGCTGCTGCTCGCTCAGTCGCTTCATGGAGCAAACCGGCTCGACGAGGCGGTGGACCGTTATCAAGATGTCATCAAGGGCGAGAACAAAGCTCATCACGTGCCGGCCGTTCTCGGAATCGCATCGATTGAGCGTCAGAAGGGCGACATCGCCGCCGCGGCCGAACGGCTGGAGCCGTTGACGTCGGGCGATGCCGCCGGGCAGCTTGACGCAGCGGCATGGATGCTCATCGGCCGCGTTCGATTCGATCAGGGACGATACGAACCGGCG
>CALLKH010000531.1 GCA_938008425.1 uncultured Planctomycetaceae bacterium
TCGTCGGGCTCATAACCCGGAGGTCGCTGGTTCGAGTCCAGCCCCCGCTAGTTTCGCTGGGACGGCTATTCAGCCGTCCCTTTTCTTTTTTACACGATGACGCCTCTCGGCCATTTGAACGGTGAAGCGACGCGACCCGGCATTCACATCACGGCAGCAGCAATCCAACAAACGGCTCGACATCTTCGCCATTGATCAGCCCGTCAAGATTGATGTCGGCGTTTGAAAGATTGCATCCACCGAATTCGCCTGGATTCAAGACCGCCTGAACGAATCCGGCCACATCCGAGTACGTGACGAGCTGGTCGCAGTCCATGTCACCGGCGCTGCAGGAATTCCAGAACTGGAGCTGGGCGCCTGCGCTGAACGCAACGTCGTACGGAAAATCGGCGATCGGGCCGTTCGACACCCGGCAGTCGTAGAATCCGATGTGATCAGGCGTCACGTATTCGATCGTGACGGTTGGTGAATTCGCACCTGAGACTAAGCCGCCGTAGGCGTCGAAGCCATCCACCAGGGGGTTGCCGTTGTGCCGCCAGGAATACGATTCGGCGTTGGTGGCTGCGAGGGTGAACTGAACCGTTCCTCCGGGACAAGCATTCGCACTGTCCGGCTGGCTCGTGATGACCGGCGCAGAGAGTTCGGTCATGGAAAACCAGTCGTAGGTGACGCCCATCGGCGTTCCGCCTCCTCCATTAATGGTGAAGTCGTACACACTCATCCATTCCCACGCCCAGTAGCCGACGGCTTCCTGGATGTCCAATGAATTGAAAACCGTGTTGGGTTGGTTTCCGTCATCGAATGTTCTCTTGGCAGCCAGTGAAAATGGAGCGCCGCTGGCGCCGGCGAGGTCGATCGGAGCGCCGCTGAAGTTGCCGCACGGGTCCGTCGCAAGAACCACGCCATCCGCCCCGGGATCGTTGTCTCGCAAGACCCAGTAAACCACCGGATTCACGTTAGTCGGATCCGTAAGCGGAACGTCAACGGAACCAACCCTCAGGGAGAACGAGCCACCGATGATCGGGAAGCCCAGCGTGTGGCAGGTATCCGGCGGCGGAAGCAGCGGCGGCGTAACGAAGTTCCCAGCATCGAGATCGAAAACCATCACGACAGGATCACCAGGCAGCACGACCCCATGAAACGGACCATCAATAAACTGATTCCATTCCACGTTGCCCTGCATTTCCACGCGAATGATCGCGGCCTCTGTCACGGCGGCCGCGAACAAGGCGATCCCGGCGGCGAGACAGTTCAACTTCGTCGGTTTCATCGGAGTATGCTCCAATCGGCGGGTTTCATCGCCGTTCAATGAATGACTGGGTTCTCACGGGGTAATGTCAAACACGAACAACTCAGCGCCGCGTATTCCATCATTGGCCATGAAGAAAAGGTTATTGCCGCCGATCCGAAAGATGCCCGGAGATGATCGTCCGGCGCCCGGCTGGATATCCGCGGCCAGCACCGTTCCTTCCGGCGTACCGTCGGTCTTCCAAAGCTCATTGCCATGCGCGGGAGAAGGATCGGTGGTGGCGCCATCATTGGCCTGGAAATAGATGGTTCCGTTTGCATTGATGATGTTGATCGTGTTGCTTGAGAAAGAGAGTGAACTGCCCGACGGTGATCCGACCGTGCCGGGCGGCGCGATGTTCTTCAGCATCATCGTGCCGACTTCGGTTCCATCTGAGACCCAGGGCTCAACGCCGTCACCGCCGTTGTTGGCCGCGAATACCACCTTGTTTCCAATCGCAGTGATGCCGGGTGTGGCCGACAGCCCGCTTGCGGACCCGGGGTTGATATCGCGGACCCGGGTGGTCCCGCCCGGCGTTCCATCGGTCACCCAGAGTTCATTTCCGGATGTGCCATCGCTTGCAGCAAAGAAGACAAGACTTCCGGCAACGGTCATCGACCTCGGATTCGAATTGCCAGCGCCGATGTTAATGTCAAGAATCTGCGTCGTGGTGTCGTTTGTCAGATCCGTTCGCCAGAGTTCAACGCCGGAGGCGCCGTCGTTTGCCGAATAGATCAGGTAATTGCCGAGTTTTACAAATGGGCCCGGCGATGCGCTGTCAGACCCGGGCCTGATGTCGGCAACCTGTTCGACGATGCCGCCGCGATAGCGATAAAGTTCCGAGCCGGATGTTCCGGTCGCCCGCATGAACACGTCGGGCCCAACGGTGAATAGGCTCGCGGGCGAACCGACGGAAATTCCGTCGCCGTCCAGGACGGGCACCGTGTTAGCCGATGTGCCGTCCGCTGTTCGATACAGGATGGTTCCCGATCCGCTATTGGCGCCGAATAACACGACGGTCCCCGTGGCTGCCAATTCGCCGCCCCATGTCAGCGTCAGCGAATTGTTTTCTTCAACCTGGAATGTGCCGGCGTCGGTGCCGTCCGATCGCCACATTCTGGCGCCATTGACGCCGTCATTGGCGGTGAAATATAGAATCCCGGCGCCGTTGATCATCAGACTGGGAAAGCTCCCCGACGATCCCGGCCGAATCTCCTTGACTTTTGAAGTTCCAACCGCCGTACCGTCCGATTTCCAGAGTTCGAAATTGCCCGGCACGCCGCCCGACTCATCGTCTGCCGAGAAATAGAGCGTGCTTCCCACTGTCGCCCACTGCCAGTTGGTGACGCTCAGCGCACTTTTCGTTCCGCCACCCGCAATGTCGGCCACAAGTGTCGTGCCCGCGCTGGTGCCGTCGGACTTCCAGAGTTCCGTTCCAACCGTCGATCCGTCTGTCGCGGAGAAGAGTGCGAAACCGTTCAAGGCGGCATATCCACTGGCAATGAAGCCGGCGTTTCCCTGGAACAGGCCGTCCTTCAGAATTCCGGTGCCGCCCACCGTTCCGTCCGAAATCCAGGGCCTGCTGCCGCCGCCGGAAACACTCGTGAAGTCCGATCCCTGGAAGAGCAAACGCTGGCCGATCCCCTGGAAATCGATGCGGCTCAAGGTTCGTGGATTGAGGCCGTTTACACCCGGAATGCTGTCGAGCGACTGGGTTCCCGCGGCCGTCCCATCGCTCACCCAGAGTTCGCCTCCTTTTTGCGGATCGACCGCGCTGAAACAAAGTCGTCCGTTGCAGACGATCAGGTTGCGAGGATTGGACGAGGCGCGCCCCGGATAGATGTCCTTCAACAGCGTCGTTCCCGCGGCGGTTCCATCGGTGACGTAAAGTTCCCGCCCGATCTTCGGACCGCCATTTGCGGCGAAGTACGCCTTTCCGCCGAAGACCGTCGTTTCGCCGATGGCTGATCCGCCGGACCCCGGCTGTATGTCCTTCAGCATCGATGTGCCCTGGGCCGTTCCATCCGTGACCCACAATTCGTCTCCCGAGACGCCATCAGAGGCGTGGAACAACAACTTCGTGGGACTCAGAACCGTAAGACCCCGGGGGGCGGATCCTCTGAAGGTGATCGGGTTTATTTCCTTCAGCAAGACAACGGAGGACGCGTTCGTACCGTCTGTCATGTAGAGTTCGCTGTTACCGGGGAGGTCCTGCGCCGGAAAAATCACCTTTCCGGCAAACGCCACGAATTCCGGATACTGCGGGACGGCGGAATCGACGTCGAATGCAATACTGCTGAGGCGATAGGTTCCGGCGCCCGTGCCATCCGTCCGCCAGACTTCTGTGCCATTTGCGCCGGCCGAACCGTCGCCAGCCCAGAACAAGACCACCGCGCCGCCGATATTGGTCAGCTGGCGAGGATTCGAGCCTGCGCCAGCATCCGCATTGATGTTCTTGAGAAGCTGGGTTCCCGCGCTGGTCCCGTCACTGATCCATAGCTCGCGCCCGTTGATTCCGTCGTTCGCAGCGAACACGAACCGTGTCGCGTCGAGCGCGACGAGGTCGGATGGCGACGATCCGGTGGTCCCGACATTGATGTCCTTGACGAGCGAGGTCTGTGCGCCCGTTCCATCGGAAACGAACAGCTCGTTGCCTTCCGCGAGCGTGGTCGCGGAGAAATAGACCTTTCCGTTGTGCTTCAGCAGGTTCGCCGGGAAGGAACTGCTTGAAAGCCCGTTGGGCGTGGTGTTGATGTCCTTCACGAGCACAGGCGGTGACGCGTACGCGAGACCGGTTGCAATCGCAACCATCGTGAAACCAATACCGCGGATAATGGTTTGTGGCATTCGAGTGACCTCAGTTGACCTCGGCCGTGACCAGTTGATGGGCCCTGATGTTTAACTCAGAAACTCGTCGCGGGCGGCGGAAACCATGCGATTCGACTGGAATACTCTCGATGCATTTCCAGCCGCAGCCGGGACGATGGTTTGTTCGGAGCCGGACCGACGTCAATCGGGGGCTCATGAAGCACAATCTGAACAACTTCCCGGTTGGCACGCCAAGGAGGGAGCGTGCCAACCGGGGGATTCGGGATTCTCTACCGTCGTCGACGCATGATCGCGAGGACGCTCACGCAGAGCAGCGCGAGGGTGCTCGGCTCCGGAATGCGCGTCGTGAAAACGCCGGACGATCCGTCTGCGAAACTCAGGGTGTAAACAAGATCACCGCTGTCGTTCAGTGAGATCGTATGGCCGTCCTGGCCGCCGGAAGTTTGCACGCCTCCGATGCTCTGCACGATCAGCGGCGTGGTCATGCCCTCTGCGAAGAACAACTCGCCCTTCTGGGCGATGCAGAAGATCGAGCCATCCACATCGGACGCAAAGAGCCCGGAGTTGTTGCCGATCAAACCGTTGACATGGCCCAGCGTCGCGCCGAGCGAGCTGCCAAGCGTTGATGTAAAGGCGATCTGCCCCAGCGCGTTGGCGGCGATTCCAGACTGAAACCCCTGGAATCGCGCATATTCGCCGGGATCCAGCGTAGTGGTGAACACCGGCGCGGCGTCATAATTTCGAACGAGGCTGAGCAACGAACCATCGGGTTCAAGACTGAAGATGCCGCTGTCATTCTGGCCGATGCCGGTGACGTCACCACCTGACAGGCCGCTGGCTGAGAAGATGAGCTTGTCGGAAGAGGTCAGCACCGTCGATGAATAGCTGCTGCCCCAGTTGGTTCCCGAGAAGCCGGCCGACCCGCCCTGAAGGGAAAGCACCGCGGGCATCGGCGTGCCGGCGTTGGCGACCCGTCGAAGCGTCCCGGTGCCCTGATCGGTAAACAGCGCGCCCGCACTAGTTTGCACGCCGGCACTCGTCCGAAGCGTTCCGCTGAACGCGACGTGGCCGGCGTCGTTGAGCCCGATCTGTGAGGTTGAAATGGAACGATAGACGTCCGTGGCGGACGGCGCGCCGGTCTCATCCGGAACGACCATTCCCTGGCGGGCGATAACTTCGAGTCCACCATTTCGGTTGCTCAGAATCGAATTGGCGTTGCCGGTCGTGTTCGAGGTCGAAACCCCGCTCCCCTGGAGCGTGTTGTAAACAGCGAAACGGCCGTTTCCGTTCATCGACATCGAAAGCTGGTTGAACGTGCCGACCTTGGTGTCGGCCGCGGTGCCGCCGAGAACCGGATGCCAGTCCGTCGAGCGAAGGGCGAGATTCACATTCGGATTCGGAGATCCGGCGCCAGGCGTTCCGATCCAGATGCCGCTCGAGTTGTTTGAACCGGATGTAAAGGCGACCGGCGGCGTTCCCGTGCCGACGCTCAGTGAACCCACGTACGCGCTTTGTCCGACCGCGTTGAACAGCGGCATACCGCTTGAGACGCTCTGGTAGGTCGCACCCCCGGTTCCCGGCGCCTCATCAAGGGACAACATCACCCGGCCGTTGCCGGATCCGACATTCGAGAAAACACCGTAACTTGCCCCGATCCGGAATGCGGTCTGACCCGCATTGTTGATGTGTGTCGTATTGATGACGCCGTTGCTGATCGAGCCGCCGCTGCTCGCGGCAAACACGCCTCCGCCGGGCATTGGGGCGCCGCCCAGCGCGGAGACACCGTTGGAGATGCCGTTGTGCGTCCACAGTCCCTGCGGAGTTCCGGCCTCATTGTTGTTTCCGCGAAATACAGCGTGTCCGGAATTATTGATGCTGGGAATGCCATCCAGTAATCCAAACGTGATCCCGGCGCCCTGTCCCGGACCGTATGCACCGTCCGTTCCGGTCAAGGCAATGGCATGTGATTGCGGCGCCGCCGACACAACCGATCCCGCCGACGCGCAAAGCGCACCGACAAGCGTCAGGGCCAAACCCTTCGTGAAATTAACGATTCTCATCTTCTGTTCCTCTCACAAACTGCAGCCGTCCAGAAATGCGAGCAGAGCCTCGAACTCGTGGACCCGTGTCCTTCAAACGAGGACCCGATAAGCGGCAATCGTAGCAACCTGCCGAGCCCTCTGCAATAATTTCCAGGGTAATCCAAAAAAATTTCCCTGGGGAAACGTCCTATAATAACTTTCTTGATCTATTCTTATCTCCGATTTGCGCGTGACCGCGTCGGCTGACCGGGACGGCGGGCCAGCGAAGGGCAGCCTATCAGGGTTGGGTGAGGAGAAGTGTGACAAAGGCCTCGACGTCCGACAGGCTGGCGCTGCCGTCGGAATCGATGTCCGCCGCGCACTGTTCAATCGCGCTGGCATTCTGAGGTGAAATCAGTGTATCGGCGAAGCGGCCGAGATCGTCGGCGTCGATCGTTCCGCTGGCGTTCATGTCGCCCTTTTGGCACTGAAGCGTGAATTGAATCCAGTTGATGTTGTACTCGTTCGAGTTGTTCGCGTTTGAGAATCGCAGGACCTGGGTCCCAGCCGGCAGCGTGGCCTGCGCCGTGATCGTGGTCCAGTTCTGCCAGCCGCCGGTGACCGGCACCGTCATGGCACCGGTGAGGTCGACGCCGTCGAAGAGCAGGTGGAACGAGCCGCCCGTATTCAAAGAGGCGACACGCGCCTCCACTGAATAGGTGCCCGCAGCCTGGACGTTCACCGTGTACTCAAGCCACTCGTTCGCGCAAATCCACCCAACATCGAAACCGCCCTCTGAACAGGTTTCGATGTCTACGCCCTCCGCCGAGCGAAATGCGGCGCCATTGTTGATCGGATCACAATCGAAATACGCATTGTTCTGACCGCCGTTGTCGAACTCCTCGGACTCGATTCGCCCTGGAATTGCCCGAGGCGTGTCATTAAACGGCGTCTGGGCCGGAAGGTCCTGGTATACCCGCACCCAGTCGACAACCATCTCCTGCGGAAACGTGCTTGATCCGGTCGGATTGCCCGGAAAATTGCCTCCCACCGCGACATTCAGGAGAAAATGAAACGGATGGTCGAACGGTGCGTTGTCATCGCCCGGCGCGGCGCTCGTATACCAGAAGGCGCTGTTGACGATGTAGTACGTGATGCCGTTCACGTACCAGCGAATCGACTGGGGCCCCCACTCGATGCCATAAACATGAAAATCCTGGGAGTAGTCGATACCCGCCGAGCGTGTGCCGGTCAGATGCGTGTTGTTCGGCCACGCCCCGCCAAAGTGGATCGACCCGTAGATGGTGTTTGCGAAATTGACCGACTCCATGATGTCGATCTCGCCGCTGGCCGCCCAGCCGCCGTAAGGTGAATCCGTCGGCAGCATCCAGAATGCTGGCCAGATTCCGGGGGTCGATGGAAGCTTGATTCTTGCCTCCATGCGACCGTAAAGAAACTCCGCCCGGTTCCGAGATCTCATCCGCGCGGATGTATAGTTCTTGCCGCCGAAATTTTCCTGGCGGGCGATGATGCGAAGCAGGCCGCCTGAAACGACCGCGTTTTCGGGGCGCGCCGTGTAGTACTGAAGCTCGTTGTTGCCCCAGCCCGGGTTTCCGTAGGCCGTGCCGTCGCCGATCATGAACTCCCACTTCGCGGGGTCGACCGACGTGCCGGTGAATTCATCCGACCAGACGAGGGTCTCAACCGCCCGTGCCGATGTCGCCAGCGCGGCGACGATCAGACCGGCCGTTACGATGATTCCAGTGGGTTTCAAGTCAACTCCTAATCGCATCTCAAGTAAGCCCGACTGGCGGGCGATCCGCCCGCCAGTCGTTGCTGAATCTCGCGATCGCGGCGAACAGCGCATGGCTGTGACAACGCCGCTTTGATTGTCAATTATCGCCGGTTCACGGCTCAAACACAATTCATGGGCTCATGAGAATTCCGACGAACCCCTGAACGTCCCTGCCGTTATTCACTGCGTCCTGATTGATGTCCGCCCGTTCAATCTGGCAACTCTGTCCGGGGCCGGCCAGGTAACCGGCAGGATCAACGAGC
>CALLKH010000532.1 GCA_938008425.1 uncultured Planctomycetaceae bacterium
GGCATCCGCGCCGCGATTTCCCGCCGAAGGGCCGAGAGGATCGCCACTTCGGTGAGTTCCTCAACCTCGTCCTCGCCGGAGTAGTCCATGACCACTTCCTGGATCGCCTTGAGCCCCGCATCGACCCGCGCCAGCGCCGTCTTGAACCGGCCCTCGCGAAGCAGCAGGTGCGCCTCGGCCCGCGTGTTCATCATGATCAGGTACGGCCGGTACTGCTCGAGCCCCAGCCGGTCCGTCTCCTCGCGGGCAAACTTGCGGCAGAGGTTCAGCACTTCAAGATTTCGCGCGGTGTCCCGCTGAACGCCCTCGAAATCCTCAAGCACAAATTCGGCAAGGTAGCGGTGATAAAACTGAACCGTCTCCTCGCGCAGCGCCTGGCACTCATCCGGCGACAACTCATAACCGAGATCGGTCCCGTTGCCGTCGCGATACTTTTCAAGGCGCGCCTGGTGATAGTCCAGGAGCGACTCGGCGCCGTAAGGGCGCCGGCCGTCAGGACGACCGGAAACTTCCATCTGGAGGAGGCCAAGATCCAGACGCATCTGAATCTTCACGGCCCCGTCGTCGCCGGTGATCTTGCGCACCGTGATCTGGCCGGACTCGTAGTCCCATCCCGCCAGCACTCTTCGCAAATCATAGGAGGCCATGGTTCGACTCCTTTCAGCACTTACCACCCGTCAATTATACCCAACGACAATCGGCAAAGCCGTCGGGCTTATCTATGTTGATATGACCCATTTTCACGTGATCGGTGAGTAGCCGATAATCCTCGCGCTTTCTCCGACGTAAGGGCCTAGAATTTCAGGGGTGTTGCGCTTCAGGAATTTTCCGCGTTGTTGATACTGGCAGAACGATGACGCGCGTCAATATCGGCCGATGCTGATTTGACCGGCAGACTCTGCGCCTGCGCAGAACTCGCGCACGCGTTCAAGTTTCCCCGCCGCCCGCCAGGGCGACGGTGAACGCGATGCAGCGCTCCCGCGCGCATCAAGCTTCCGGTTTCACCAGACGCTCAACATGATTACGAGTTAACCGTCGAAGCGTTCTTCCCAAGGCTCGAACGCCACATCCCCGGCACCCTGCCCCTCCGGGGCCGGGCTAGACGTGAGACGCCGATCGATCGTTCGCCCTACTGGCCCGCCTCGATCCACTTCGCCAGCGCAACCGCCGCCATTTCCTGAACAATCTCATTGGGATGATGATCCGTCGGGTGCACCCAGAGTGTCGACGCCGCCCGCCCGCGAAGCTGACTCAAGAGATCGAAGCACGCCACGCCCTCTTTCGCCATCGCGTCGGCGATCAGCCGGTGCTCCGCCTCAAATGGATACTCTGAATCGAGCGCCCAAAGCACCGGGAAGACGACGACCGCCAGTCGCCCGCCGCCGCGCTCGACCGAACGCCGCAAATCGCCGATCGCCCGCTGACTGTCCGCCCAGCGCTTCGACTTGAAACTCTCACGAATTGACGAGAAGTAGTCCGCCTGCATTCGACGCGCGATTCGCCCGCGCTCAAGGATTTCGCTGATCCGCGACACCCGCGAAAACGGCGAGATCTTCCACGCCCTCGTCATCTCCTCGTTACGTCGAATCGTCTCCGCGCCGTCCATGGCGTCGTTCAGAAAGAAGCCGAGCGTCACCAGGTCCGGATCAAGTTTCGAGACATGCACGGTGTAATAAACATACTCATCAATCGTGCCGTGTCCCTGTACGCCGCAGTTCAGCACCTCGTATCGCGGGCTCTCCCCCCCGGCGTTCAGGATCGCCTCAAGCCTTCTCGGATAACACTCCGGCTCTTTCACACCCTCGCCGAACGTGATCGAATCACCCAGGCACGCCACCCGGACGATACCCTCCGGCTTCGACGCGGAAACCTCCGGTCCGCGAAAGCCCATCGCGTTGATCGTGTAGCGAATCTTTCCGGCGCTCTCGCCGCCGGGAAGCCCCGTCATGTCGTACACCGACGAGAAGTTTGCCCCCGGCCGATACGCGATCGGTCCGCGCGGAATCTGAACGAACGGCACGCGGCCGTCCGGCTCGAACCGCCGCGGCTCATAAACCCGCCCGCCGATCCCGGCGACTCGCACGCCGACATCCGCGAGCACCAGCGCCAGCATCAGACTGAAGAGCGCGAGCGCCATGCGACGAAGCCGGCGCTGCCGGCCTGCGGAGGTGTCTGCCTGTGGGGTCGTCGATTCCGTCACGCGGGTTGATCCCAGTGTCGTGTTGACTACTCTGCCAGATTGATGGCACGCACCGTTGTACCGCCGTCCACATCCTCCGGCGCCTCGACCGGAAGAATCACATTGAACGAACTGCCCTTGCCGAGTTCGCTCGTGACCGTGATGGTTCCGCCGAGTCGAAGAACGAGTTCCTTGCTGATCGCCAGGCCGAGTCCGGTGCCGCTGTGCTCGCGCGTCATAGATCCATCCAGCTGCCTGAATCGTTCGAAGACGCCGCCGAGCTCCTGTTCGGGAATTCCGATTCCGGTGTCGCGCACCACGATGGATATGAAACCCTCGTCGGCTCGCGCCAACGACAACTCGACCCGTCCGCCCTCGGGCGTGAACTTCACCGCGTTGGAGAGAAGATTGTAGAGAATCTGCTGAATTCGGCCGGGATCCGACGTGATTGTCGGCACGTCTTCCGCCACGACCGACGACAACTGAAGGCTCTTCTTGTCGGCCAGCGGCCGCATGAAGTCGAGCAGGTTCTGGGCCATTTCTGCCATGTTCACGGCACTGAGATGAAGCTCCAGCTTGCCCGCCTCGATCTTCGCCAGGTCAAGCAGGTCGTTGATGAGACCCAGCAGCATCCGGCCGCTCGACATGATGTTCTCGGCGTATCGATGCTGACGCCCGCCCTCGGCGCTGGCGGCCTCACGCAGAAGTTCGGCAAAACCGATGATCGACGCCAGCGGCGTGCGAAGCTCGTGGCTGACGATCGATAGAAACTGGCTCTTGAGCTTGTCCGCCTCAAAAAGCGCGACGTTTCGCTCGGCCAGCTCCGCCAGCCGCGTATCGAGGCTTCGATTGATTCGCTTGAGTTCGTTCTCCGACGCCTCCAGGTGAGAGAGCATCGCGTTGAACGCCCGCGACAAGTCCTCGTACTCATCCCCCGTGACGATCGCGCTGCGAATGCTGTGATCACCCTGCGACACTTTCTCCGCGACGCTCGTCAGATCACGCACCGGCGAGAGAATCAGCTTCTGCGTGATCAGATAGAAAACGAGAATCGCCAGAATGCCCGCCAGCGCGCCGGCCATCAGGCTCAGTGAGACGTTGATCAGAAAATCCACGCGCGCCCGCGGCTCGGGGTACTCCACCAGGATCACGCCGAGAAGCGCCCCGGATGGATACTTGCCGCTTCCCTCCGAACGCACCGCAAACGCCATCTTGTAGGTCACCACGCCGCCCGAGGATTCCCAGCGCGCCGGCGTTTCTGACAACGAAGAATTTCGGGCGAGCCGATCGATCGCGTCCTGGAGATAGTCATCCGATTGCGGTGGGGCCTTGGGGCGCGAAGGGTCCGATAACTGAACAAGTTGCGGCATCGGACCGGTGTACCCCAACTTTCCCGCACCGGTCGGCCACCATGCCTCAATCGCCTTCTGTTTCAGATCCCAGTTTCCGGCGCCGAGATTGGATCGCGCGATGGCCAATCGGCCGATTTGGCGCACGAGCTGCACATTTTTGACATGCACGAGATCTCGCATTCGCAGCCAAGGCACAAACAGCGCCGCCGCCACAATGAGCAGCACCGCCAGGCCAAAGAGGATTCGGCACTTGGCAGCAAGCGAGATCTTGAAGAACGAAATGCGGGCCATTCCCGTAATAATCTCCCTGGTGAAACTTACGGCATCAAACTGACCGATTCTAAATCAGATCGACGCCGACCGGCACTGCGATTCACCGAGGATTCGTTGACCCTGCCATTTTGCGTCGATAGCATAAAGTGCCATCCGATTTGAAGTTGGAGTCGCCCACATGAAATACTCAAAGCCGCTCGCGCTGGCGATCTGCCTCCTGGTGGCATGTGCCGACTGGACCGAGGCCCAGACGGCCCGTACCAATTCGTCCTATGGCCCCTCACCCCATGCCTCGCGCGTCCGGCGTTATCGCCCCAGCATCCACAATCCCGAAGGCTACAAGGGGGTTCAGCTTCGAGGCGAACGGCTTCGATTCTCCACGGATCGTCTCGCCCGGGATCGCAAGGGCCTCCTGCCGGCGCTCGATCCGTCGGCGGATCCCATCTATTACATGCTGATGTCGCGCAATCTGCTGTCGGCGGAGTCACTTGTTGTCCAAAACGCCCTGTTCAATGCGGGGCGAAACGACTACAGGAAGCTGGACGGAAAATGGGTGAGCGACACCACGAACATTCCGTATCCCATCATGACGCCGGCCACGCTGGAGGTGGTCGACGGCGTCTACACGCGTCCAGAAAAAATCGATCTCTCCAACACCGATGGAAAGCTCTGGAGCACCGACCCCGGCTCATACAATGACATTCTCGAAGCGAGGCTGCACGAGCAGGGCCGGGTGTTCTACGCCAAGGGAACGGCCGCCTTCCAGAAGGGCGATCATCTTACGGCCGAGCATTATTTCGCCCTCTATGAGCAGGTGGATGACCGAAACCCGTCCGCAATAGCGGCGAAGGCCATTCTCTCCTACGCCCGCGAAAACCGGAACGAAGCCATCGTGAACCTGAACCTCACCCTGAAGCGAACCACCTCTCTCGATCAGTTGAGCCTGAAACGGGAAGACTTCTATCCGTCCAAGCCGGAATTCGATCGACTGGTTTCGGATTTGAATCTTTCCGCGCGATCGGCCGGTGCATCGCCGCGGGTGAGTCTTCTGCTGGCATTCTATCAGTGGCTCGACGGCGATCTTGGCGGAGCGATCAGCTCCCTGGACACGGCGATTCAGGGCCTGGAGGCTGAGGGCGACATCGAAGACGCACGCAAGGTCGAGTTGAGCCAGTTCGACCGGACCGCATTCGCTCGAAACTTCAGAACGCTCCTGATCGAGGCCCGCGCACAGAAAAAGGCCGCTGAAACGCCCGCGACCCCTGCACCATAAGCCCCCACCGCTCAATCGCCGATTCGTAAGAAACGGCTTTAAGAAAAGGCTTGAGGTCAGATAACCGATCAATCGATGCGGCGATTCAGCCGGGAGGCTTGCCGAATCCGCGCCGATGGGTCACGATTTGCGCACATTTCGCCCTGATCGAGATCACGGACTGATTCGAAGGGGGACGCCCGGCGGACCACGCCGCACAGTTGTCGGCGTGGGTATTATTTCATGACTCCGGGGGAACAGGAAAGCACCGAGCGGGCAACATGGTCGACGCTCCAAAGTCTGACGTTCCGTCACCGCGCGCGGGGATAATGCGCTACCGGAACGCGATCTCATGGGCGGCGCACATGGTGCTCTTCGCCGTCGCCCTCTTCTGCGCATTCGGAATCTATTTCAATTTCAAGCAGTTCGAACGCTGGTTCTTCCCGTTCTTCGTGCCTCTCGTGGGCCCGGTCGTCCTGATCAAGACCATCGTATTCTGGCGACTCAACCTGTTTCGCGGCACGTGGCGCTACGTCGGCATGCGCGACCTCGGCGCCATCACCCTCGGCAGCCACATCAGCACCTTCATCTTCGTCGTGCTCTTCTTCACGATGGCGTGGCTCTACCCCGAGTTTCTCCAGAAGCGACAGGAGCAGTTCCAGTTTCCCCAGTCGGTCTTTCTGCTTGACTGGGGCGCCACGATCGGCGTGATCTGCGGATCGAGGCTCATCATCCGGCTTTATCACGAAGAGGTTCGACACGTTGCCACCTCCGGCAGCCGTCAGTGCATCATCCTCGGAGCCGGTGACACCGGCGAGGCCCTGCTTCGCGAAATCCTCCGCATGCGCGTCGAGCGATACAACGTCGTCGGCTTTCTTGACGACGATGCGTCCAAGCAGAATCTACGCATTCACGGCATCCCCGTGCTCGGCCGCATCGCCGACACCCGGAAATTCTGCGCCCAGTACCAGATCCAGGAACTGCTCTTCGCCATGCCGAACGCCGGCCAGAAGATGCTTCGCCGAATCGTCGAACAGTGCGAGGGCACCAATGTGCGCTTCCGAACCGTGCCCTCGATGGAGGCGCTGATCGAGGGCAAGGTCACCGTCTCGCAGGTGCGCGACGTGCAGATCAAGGACCTGCTCGGCCGGGAGCAGGTGGAACTCGACCAGAACAAGATCCGCGAATACATCCACGGCAAGCGCGTGCTCGTCACCGGCGCCGGCGGATCGATCGGCTCCGAAATGTGCCGACAGATCGCGCGGTTCGGACCTTCGAGCCTTATTCTCGTCGAGCAGGCGGAGAACAACCTGTTCGAAATCGACCGCGAATTGCGCGACCGCTTCCCCGATGTTTCCGTGGTGTGTTATGTCGCCGACATCTGCGACGAGAAGCGCGTAGACTCGATTCTCAGTGCCGCCTCGCCGTCGCTCATCTTCCATGCCGCCGCCCACAAGCACGTACCAATGATGGAAATCAACGTCGGGGAGGCGATCAAGAACAATATTCGCGGGACCAAGGTCGTCGCGGACGCCGCGAAGCGCCACGGCGTCGCGCGGTTCGTCATGATCTCCACCGACAAGGCGGTCAATCCCACCTCGGTCATGGGCTGCTCCAAGCGCGTCGCCGAAATGTACATTCAGCAGCTTCGCCAGGGCAGTGACACCCAGTTCATGACGGTGCGATTCGGAAACGTGCTCGGCTCCAGCGGCTCGGTGATTCCCATCTTCCAGAGACAGATCGCCGCCGGCGGGCCCGTCACCGTCACCGACCCCAACATGACCCGCTACTTCATGACCATCCCCGAGGCGTCGCAGCTCGTCATGCAGGCCGGCGTCATGGGCAACGACGGCGACATCTTCGTACTCGACATGGGCGAACCGGTGAAGATCGTCGACCTTGCCCGCGAAATGATCACGCTCAGCGGCCTGCGCCCCGGCGAAGACATCGAAATCAAGTTCACCGGCATACGCCCCGGCGAGAAGCTTTACGAGGAGTTGAGCGTTCTCGGCGAAGACATGGGGAAGACGACCCATGAGAAAATCTACGTCTGGAGAAACAAACGCGAAGACTGGTCGCGCGTCTGCCGGGCCATCGATGAATTGATCACCGCCGCGGACGCCGACGAAGCTGACGGGCTGCGCCGTCGGCTTGTCGATCTGGTGCCGGAGTTTTCACCCGAAGCGCTCGCCAGGTCGGCGCCTCCGCCCGACGCCGCCCGCGCCAAACCGAACCGGCAAAGCCCGGCGCATGGTCCGGCACTCGGCTCTCTCCCTTTCGGCGAAACGCCCACGACCTAGTTTCGCCACTGATTTTCGTTCGATCGCCCGCTTCGAGTCATCGCGCACGTGTCTCACATTCGACCTTGAATTCACACGTCGGGAATTGAGAGCGCGTCTATAATCGGGCAAAGAGTCTGACATTCGTCCAGTTCGGCCTGCCACGAAACATGTCGAAACTCCTTTTGGTCATGCTCATTGTCCTCGGCTTTACGGCCGTCGGGTTGCTGCTGCGCCTCTCACGCCGAACCGTCGCTCCGGGACGCTGCCCTGAATGCGGGCACGCGCTTCCGAACGTGGCATCTCCTCGATGCCCGGCGTGCGGCGAGAGCATTTGAGTCGTCGTCGGCCGCCCTCCAGCTTCCTGCCTTGAATTCCCGACCATTGGCGCTGACAATGGAAGCCTGACAGTCGTCCAGCGCAGGCCCCCGGATCCGTCCGACATGTCGGTTGGACGCTGCCGCATCACGTGGATCCGCACACTCGACGGCCGAACGGCTGAAGGTCCAGCGCAGCAGCCCGTCCGCCGGAGTGTCTCAGGATACCGACCGCATGAGCGATGAAGCGACATCTGAATCCGCGATCGGCCGGGGTCCGGACAAGCTCCTGGCCATCGGCGCATACGGTGAGACAGTGGCCGCCTATCGCTACCTCGTGCTCGCCGAGAAGGCGCCCAAGGACTACCAGCGCGAGTTTGCAGCCATGGCGGATGAGGAGCAGGACCACAAGCAGCGGCTTCAGCGACTGGTGAACGACATGTACCCGGGCCAGGACTTTGTGCTCACTGCCGAGGACAAGGAACTCGTCGTCACGGGTCCGCGCCTTCTGGAAGTGCGCGACGAGACGGATTTCCAGGAAGCGATGAAATGCGTTCTTCAAACGGAAAGAAAGACCGCCCGGTTCTACGCGAACCATGCGAAATATATGCCGGACGCCCACATCAGTGCCCTCTTCCATGAACTTGCGGAAGAAGGGGCTGAGCACTACCAGCGGCTTAAAACGCTTGCCCGGCAGGCGGGCGTCACGGAATTCAGTGAATAACCAACCGGCCGGAGGGTCGCGATGGCTTATGATATCGTTTCGAAGGTTTCAAGCTTTGTTCAAGTCTTTCTCGGCGAGGTCGAGATTGAGGGTGGGATCGCATTCCCTGAAAAGATCGAGCGGGAACGGATGGATTTTTCCACCGAGAGCCTGACCGCCCTGGATCAATACCTCGACTACCTGCACAGCCACGTCGAGGAAATCGAAGAGCAAGCTTATGTGAATTCAGTGCTTGCAGCCGGGTGTTACCTGGGCGAGGTGATGCGGAAGCACAGCAAGATCAAGCTCAACTGGGTCAACTATGAGGATTATTTCCCATCCAAGTCCGACCTGGCCGACAAGGTTCCGAACTGCCTCGGAACGGGCGCTGTGCTCGTCACGCCCAAGGGCGAAATGACCATGCCCCTCAACAAGATCATCCGGTACATCGACGAGGGCTCGGTTCACAACACCAAGTTCTATGCCTCGATCATGGATCGAGAGGGTTGATCCGAGTCGTTGCCCGTCGGGGTCAGACCCGACCCTCATCTGGTACGAATCACGGTTTCCAAACCGCCAACGCGGCATGTCAGTCTGGCAGGCGACCGGTCTGTCAGTCCATATGCACTCATGCGGTGTATTCGTAACTCCAAACACAACAACTACTTAAGAATTCCGACCCCAACTCAGCGTCCTTTGGCACCAGCATTGCTCTGATGGGGGTCAGGACGTCGATTGACGCTGCGCGCTGAATTGAAACCCGCGCGTGCCCGCGACGCCGTACTCAAAATACTGGGAGACTCGGAAATGGGAAAAATCATCGGAATTGACCTCGGCACCACGAACTCCGTCGTGGCCGTGATGGAAGGCGGACAGCCCAAGGTGCTGACCAACGCGATGGGCGCCCGCACGACGCCGTCGGTCGTTGCGTTCACCGACAAGGGTGAGCGGCTCGTCGGCCAGGTGGCGAAGCATCAGCAGGTCACCAATCCTCGAAACACCGTTTTCTCGATCAAGCGCTTCATGGGCCGCCGGCACAGCGAAGTCGCGTCTGAAGAGAAGCTCGTTCCCTACGACGTGTTCGGCGCCCCGGAAGAACTCGTCAAGGTCAAGATTCGCGACAAGCAGTACACCCCGCCCGAGATCTCCGCGATGGTTCTTCAGGACCTCAAGAAGACCGCGGAAGACTATCTCGGCGAGAAGGTCGACGCGGCCGTCATCACCGTGCCGGCCTATTTCAATGACGCGCAGCGCAAGGCCACCAAGGAGGCGGGCGAGATCGCCGGCTTCGAGGTCAAGCGCGTGCTTCCCGAGCCCACCGCGGCCGCACTCGCGTACGGCATGGACCAGAAGAAGGGCGGCAAGATCGCCGTCTTTGACCTGGGCGGCGGCACGTTCGATATCAGCATTCTCGACGTCGGCGAGGGCGTGTTTGAGACGCTCTCGATCAACGGCGACACCCACCTCGGCGGCGACGACTTCGACAAGGTTCTCATCGACCATGTGGCCGAGGAATTTCGCAAGCAGTACGGCATCGATCTTCGCGACGACGCCATGTCGCACCAGCGCCTCCAGCAGGCCTGCGAAAAGGCGAAGTGCGAGCTCTCCACCAGCATGGAGACGACGATCAATCTGCCGTTCATCACGGCCGACGCCAGCGGACCCAAGCACCTGAACCAGACGCTGACGCGCACCAAGTTTGAGCAGATCACCGAGGCCCTCGTCGAGCGATGCCGCCGGCCGGTGCTCAAGGCGCTGGAAGACGCGAAGCTCACGGCCAAGGACGTCACCGAGTGCGTTCTCGTCGGCGGTTCGACGCGGATTCCTGCCGTTCAGCGGCTGTGCAAGGAGATCTTCGGCAAGGAGCCGAACAGGACCGTGAACCCGGACGAGGCGGTCGGCATCGGCGCCGCGATCCAGGCGGGCATCATCGGCGGCGACGTGAAGGACATTCTCGTCCTCGATGTCACGCCGCTGTCACTGGGCGTGGAGACGCTCGGCAGCGTGATGACCGTCATGATTCCGCGCAACACGACGATCCCGACGAGCAAGAAGGAGACCTACTCGACCGCCGCCGACAACCAGTCGGAGGTGACGATCCACGTGCTCCAGGGCGAGCGGCAGATGGCCGGCGACAATCGCACGCTGGGCAAGTTCAACCTTCAGGGTATTCCGCCGGCGCCGCGGGGCATGCCGCAGATCGAGGTCACCTTCGACATCGACGCGAACGGCATTTTGAATGTCACCGCGAAGGATGTCGGCACG
>CALLKH010000533.1 GCA_938008425.1 uncultured Planctomycetaceae bacterium
CCCTGAGTATTCGAGATCACCACCTCGACTTCGGCCTTGACTGGGTTTTCGTCCATTTCGTCCGTCCATGGTGATTCCAGACCTGCGAATCCAGCGGTTGCCCGAATGCGCCCCGAACCTCGGTGTTCGAACTGACGGTTGTGTATATCCGGGGGCGCTGACGAGCGTCAAAAGACGGGCATGCTAACCGGCACTCATTTCGTCTGCCTCTTTCAGCAGATCGATGATCGACTCCCTGGTCTCCGCCTGGCGGAGAAACTTCCGAAAGTTGTCGCGTTGCAGGTGGCGAAAAATGTTCTCCATTGCCTGAAGGTGCCCGTCCGGCGCATCCGGCGGCGAGAGGAGCAGGACAATCGTGTAAACCGGGGCGCGATCCAGCGCCGAAAAGTCAACGCCGGCGGCGCTTCGGCCGATCGCCGCCATGATCTTCGGAACCTTGACGTGCTTGACGTGCGGAACCGCAACACCCTTTCCGAATCCGGTACTGCCCTGATTCTCGCGAAGGATCGCCGCCTTGGCGATCGTGTCGACGTCCTCGTCGGCCAACGCCTTGGCCGCCGCAAGCGACTCCACCAACGCCCGAATCACGCCATTGCGGTCCGTCGCCTCAAGATTGGCGACGATCGCATCCTGCACGACAAAATC
The DNA here is from genome assembly GCA_938008425.1 of uncultured Planctomycetaceae bacterium. Classification (GTDB taxonomy): domain Bacteria; phylum Planctomycetota; class Phycisphaerae; order UBA1845; family UTPLA1; genus JADJRI01. The sequence goes on from CALLKH010000533.1 coordinate 646, forward strand.
GCAGAGCTTCATGTACCTGGCCTTCTATAGGAAGACGACTCGGAGGAAACATTCGCGATCCGGCACGTGCCGATCACTGCGATGGCCCCTCGGGGTGCTTTCGATTTCGGAATTTTTCCTTGTGCTTCGTCAGTTGACGCTCAACATCCTTGACCGTCGCATCAAGTGCGGCATACGGATCCTCGTGCGTCTCCTTGGCGACGAACGTCATATGATGATCAGCGCGAACGATGACTTCGCAGACGAAGGACTGCGCCTCCTTGTCGAAAACCACTTCGGCCGACTGGGCTCGATCATAATACCGATCAAGCTTCGACGCCTTCTCCATGGTATACGACTTGAGCTTCTCGCTGACATCGAAATGCCGACCACTGATCGTGATTTGCATATGCAGTTCTCTAACGACTGGACCCGACCGGACGCAGTCCCGGCGGGCCGGATTGGACTCGTGACTCTAATTCCCAGCCCCACCGCGCCTCGTAACATGTTTGAAAACAAATAGTTGCGCTGAGACTGAAAACACGATTCGAGTTTACGCCGACGCCGAGGCCGGGTCAACCCCCGCACCACCCTCCTCCACCGACGACCACTTCGCCAGAACAACCGCCACAATCCGCCCCGCGCCGCCCTGGCGAATCGTTCGCGCCGCTTCAGCCAGTGTCGCGCCGGTCGTGCAAACATCGTCGATAATTCCGATCGTCTTTCCGCAGAAGTCAACACCCGGGGACAATCGAAAGGCGCCGGCCACCGCGGCGACTCTCTGCGCGACACTCAACCTGCCGGCCGCGTGCAACTGCGGAACGTGTCGGCGCATCGTCAACAGGGGCGACGGCCGCAGCCCGAAATCGGCGAGCGCCCGGGTTGCGAGCAACTCCGTGGGCTGAAACCCGCGCCTGAACCGGCGTCGCCAGGGGGAAGGAATCGGCACCCAATCGGAAACCTCCCGCGGATCGATGGCGCCTTGTATCGCGGAGGCCAGGAGCCCGCCGAGGAAGTCGTCGAGCGTAAAACGATGCTTGAATTGGAGGATCAGTTGCTGGAGAACGCCGGAGTAGCGGCCGACGCGGATGAAGCGGTCAAACCGAAATCGGCCGGCTTTCTTCTCTCGGCAAGGCGTGCATCGCCCTTCATCAAGCAAGAATTCGCCGCGATCCGCGCCGCAGGTCTCACAATAGTCACCCGAGATACTTTTGCTCAGTTCGTCCCAGCAAAGCGTACAGAGATCCCGGCCCTCGTGACCAATGGCTGTGCCGCAGGAATGACACACCTGGGGCGAGAGGATGTCACCCGCCCGCCGTGCCAGAGTCCGAATCGCCGGGATCGAACGCATGCCGTCACCGATGGGCCATCGCAGGCGCCCGCGAGAATTCGGGGCGACAATCAGTCGGTATTTCCTTCACCGTCCTCGGCCGGAGGTGCCGCGTCGTCGGCATTCTTCACTTCGGGCGGGGACGACTCGCCAGGCCCGGCCTGATCGTCCAACTCTTCATCGTCTTTGACGATCTTGGCGACGGACACCACCTTGTCGCCCTCCTCCGGCGAAATCAGCTTGACGCCCTGCGTGGCGCGGCCGATCTCTCGAAGCGACGCGACATCGGTTCGCAGCATGATGCCGCCTGCGGTGATCATCATCAGCTCGTCCGAGTCGTTGACCGCCCGAAGCGCGACGACCTTGCCGTTTCGCTCCGTCGTTTTGATGTTGATGACGCCGCTGCCGCCGCGCTTCTGGAGTCGATACTCCTCAATGTCCGTTCGCTTGCCGAAGCCGTTTTCGCAGACCGTCAGCAGGCTCATGCCGGGCTGGATAACCACCATGCCGACGACCTGGTCGCCCGAACTGAGGGTCACACCCTTGACGCCGGCGGCCGATCGCCCCATCGCGCGAACATCCGTCGCGGGGAACCGGATGGCCATGCCGTCCGTGGTGCCAAGCACGACCTCGTCCGTGTCGCTCGCCAGCGCGACGCCGATCAGCGTATCGTCCGGATCGAGGCCGATCGCGATGATGCCGCTGGGCCTCGGCCGTGAGTAGGCGGCGAGGGCGGTCTTCTTCACCGTGCCCTTGGCCGTCGCGAACATGACGAACTTCTCCTCGAACTCGGAGACCGTCAGCACCGCGGTGTAGTATTCATTTTCCTGCATGCTGAGCAGGTTCTGAATCGACCGGCCGCGCGCCGTTCGCGCCATTTCGGGAATGTCGAACACGCGAAGCCAGTAGACGCGCCCGCGGTTCGTGAAGAACAGCAGGTGGTTGTGGGCCGTGGCGACGAAGAGGCTTTCGATGAAATCGCCCTCCTTCGTGTCGCTGCCCTTGATGCCGCGGCCGCCGCGACCCTGCTTGCGATAGACGTCGGGCGAGGTTCGCTTGATGTAGCCCTCGTGCGAGATGGTGACGATCGTCTGCGTGTCCTCGATGAGTTCCTCCATGCTGAACTCACCGACTTCACCGGAAATCTCGGTTCGCCGGGCATCGGCGTACTTCGACTTCATCTCGAACAGGTCTTCCCGGAGAATGTCCATCATCAGCGCCGGGTCCGTCAGGATGCGCTGATAACCTTCGACCTCCTCGGTGATGTCGCTGTATTCCTTCGCCAGCTTCTCGACTTCCAGGCCCGTGAGCCGCTGAAGCTGCATCGAGAGGATCGCCTGCGCCTGCACGCCGGTGAGGAACTGATCGCGCTCGGCCGCGCGGCGGGAAAACGCCTCGGGCAGGAGCTTGGTGAGCGTCGCGGATTCAATCAGCCGCAGCGCTCGCGACATCAGGCGATCCTTCGCCGTCGCCGGATCGGGTGAGGTCTTGATCAATTCGATGATCGCGTCGATATCGCCGACCGCGAGAATGAGACCCTCGAGTACATGGGCCCGCTGCCGGGCCTTTTGAAGCAGGAACCGCGTCCGTCGCGTGATGACTTCACGCCGATGGTCGAGGTAGTGCTCCATCAGTTCCTTGAGCCCCATCGTCTTGGGCTGCTTGCCGACGAGGGCGATGTTGATGATCGAAAAGGTCGTCTGGAGCGGCGTGTGCCGGTAGAGCTTGTTGAGCGCGACGTCTTCGCTGATACCCGTCTTCAACTCGATGACCAGCCGAACCGCATGCTTCCGGTCGGACTCGTCGCGAACGTCGCTCACCTCAGGCAGCCGGCCGTCCTTGACGCATTCGACCAGCTTTTCCGTGATCGTGTTCTTCAGAATGCCGTACGGAATCTCGTCCACGACGATTCGAACGCGATTGCCCTTCATCTCCTCCGTGTGCATTTTCGCGCGAACCTTCAGCGAACCGCGGCCGCGCGTATAGGCGTCAATGATCCCCTGCCGGCCGCAGATGATGCCGCCGGTCGGAAAGTCGGGACCCGGTACGATCTCCATCAACTCAGGGAGCGTGATCTTCGGATTATCGATCAGCTTGATGATGGCATCGCAGATTTCACCGAGATTGTGCGGAGGAAGGTTGGTCGCCATGCCGACCGCAATGCCGGTGCTGCCATTGACCAAAAGATTCGGGAACTTGCCCGGCAAGACAACCGGCTCGGTCGTGGTCTCGTCGTAGTTCGGGACGAAATCGACCGTGTCCTTGTCGATGTCCTCGAGCAGATCGACCGCCGCCGAGGTCATGCGCGCCTCGGTGTATCGCATCGCCGCCGGAGGGTCACCGTCGATGGAGCCGAAGTTACCCTGGCCGTCGATCAGCGGGTATCGCATGTTGAACGGCTGGGCCATGCGAACCATGGTGGGATAGACGACGGCGTCGCCATGGGGATGGTAGTTGCCGGTGGTGTCGCCGGAGATCTTCGCACACTTGCGATGCTGGCTGCGCGGCCCGAGCTTCAGATCGTTCATGGCGACCAGGATGCGTCGCTGCGAAGGCTTGAGGCCGTCGCGCACATCGGGCAGCGCCCGGGAGACGATCACGCTCATCGAGTAGCGCAGATAAGAATCCTGCATCTCGTCGATGAGAGGCATATTCTGAAAGGATTCCGGGGTGTTCGGCGGTGGGGGTTGTTCGCTCATGGGTTCTCGATTGCCGGCGCGCGGGCGCGTCGACGAGCCAATAGGGTTCTTCCACTCAAACGCCCTCCCGGCGTTCTTCGGCCCCGAATTCTAATCGAAATCCTCCCTTTTGACGAGCACACCGGGGACCGGGTTACCGCACGAGGGGGGTCGGAATCTCGACGAATAACTGGCGTGGAAATCAGCTCACAAATGCCGGGTCAGTCTCGTTTAATCGCCGCGGCGACCAGTTCATCCGCCCGCTCACCCCGCCCCATCAGCGCGGACATGAGGCTGCACAGGTTTCGCGATTTTGAAAGCCATCGCCAACCCATGCCGCCCTCGCGCTCAGCTCTTCGACGGGCCGAGTGCCGCCAGCGAGACGTCCGCCGCCTTCCTTCGATCTGAATCGCCGTGAATCCGGCGCGATCAAGCATCCGACGGAGTGAATCGGGCGTGAAATGATTGTACTGACGCGGAAGGTCCCAGCCCTGCCAGTCGCCGCCGAACAGCCCGGCCGCCGCCGACGCGGTGTTGTGAACCGACACGATCAATCGTCCACCCGGCGTCAAGTGGTTACGGAGAATCGACAGCGTCTCCATCGGGGTCGGCATACATGGCAGACTCGCGAGCAGTGTTACGACTTCAAACATCCGCGAGCCCAAATCCACGCCGGGAATGGCCCCCTCCATCACCTCCAACCCCGCCGCCATCGCCGCTTCCGCCGCACGGGGCGAAGGTTCGATTCCAAGCACGTTCCAACCGTGCGACTTCATCCGCAGCAGGTAGCCGCCGCTGCCGCAGCCGAGGTCCAGCAGCCGTCGTTCGCCGGCGAGTTCAATCCGATCCCACGGGTCCTTCCTAGACTCCCGTTCCGAGGACTTATTCTGGCCAAGGGTGTTCGCGCCGGCCGTCGCAGAATCGGCAGGAGCCTGCGACTCTGGCGCATGGGCCGCATACTCTTCGGGGTAGAACTGCCCGATGTCCTCGACCGCGACGGCCGGCTGAGTGTAGCGCATGCCGCAATTTCGACACTGAACGACCTGAAACTCGCCCTCGAATGAGAATGCGGAATCGCCGGCCGTCAGGAAGTGCGCCGCGTCGGAGGACCCACAGAGCGGGCAGACACGATCAATCCATCGAACCAAGGCGGCTCCCTTTCTGTAACAGTCGCCGACGTTGCCGGACCATCGCACGGTTACAATTCGACCGATCCCAACTATACTAAGCCCGGGAGTCCAGAATGAAAAAAACAAGCGTGCTGTTTCTTTGTACCGGCAATTCCTGTCGAAGCCAGATGGCGGAAGGCTGGGCGCGGCATCTCATTGGCGATTCGATTGAACCGCATTCCGCCGGCATCGTCGCACATGGATTGAATCGTCTGGCGGTGAAGGCGATGGCGGAGGCCGGCGTGGACATTTCCGGCCACACCTCAAAAACGCTGGACATGCTGTCCGACGTGGAGTTCGACGTGGTCTTCACCGTCTGCGGCCACGCCAATGAAAGCTGTCCCCGGTTTCCGGGGCGGACGCGCGTGATCCATGTCGGATTCGACGATCCGCCGAAGCTGGCGGCCGACGCGAAGACCGAGGAGGAGGCCCTCGCCCACTACCGCCGGGTTCGCGATGAAATCAAGGCGTTCGTGGCCGATATTCCTCAGCGCATTCAATCGAAGTGATTCCGACTCGGAACTCGCGAGCCGATTCACCGCTGCCGCTGACTCCGCACCGACTACATCACCTTCGAGATGGTGAAGATCGGCAGAAGCATTGACAGCACGAGGCCGCCGACAACCACGCCCAGAAACAGAACGATGGCCGGTTCGATGAGGCTCGTGAGCGTCTTAATCGCCACGTTCATCTCCGCCTCGCAGAAATTCGCGACGCGTTCCATGACCTTGCCGAGCTGACCGCTCTTTTCACCGGCGCCAAGCATTTTTCGAATCGCCGGCGGAATATTGGGGCTGTCACCAAGGGCGTCGGAGATCTGCTGCCCGCCCTCGATCCGCTCTTTCACGACCCCCCACATCTTTTCGTAATGCAGACTGCCGCAGACGTTGGTGGTGAGTCGGACCGCGTCGAGCATCGATACGCCCGATTGAATCATGGTGCCGAGCGTTCGAAGGCTTCGCGCGAGGATGCTCTTGTGAAAAAGCGGTCCCATGAGCGGCAACTTCAGCTTGAATGCCTCGGACTGCCATTTCCCGGCCGGCGTTCGGCAGTAGTAGAAGAGAAGCCCCCCGATGATGATCACGGCGCCAAGGAAATAGAGCCCGTATGCCCCCGAGAAATCGGCGAACGCCAGCAGCCATCGCGTGAGCTTTGGCAATTTGTCTTCCTTGCCCGAGTAGATTTCGGCGAACTTCGGGAGCACGAAGGTCACGAGGAACACCGTCGTGCCGAGGGCGAAGAGACACATGACGATGGGATAGGTAATCGCGCCCTTTACCTTCTTCTTCAGATCGGCCTGCCGCTCCAGGTACGAGGCAAGTCGCTCCAGGATCGGCGCGAGTTGCCCCGAAGCTTCGGAGGCCTTGATCAGGCTGGTATAGAGCGGGCTGAATACCTTGGGGTGTTCGGCGAGCGCAGCTGAAAACTCGCTGCCGCCGCGCACCTGATCGATGACAGAGTCCAGCGCCCGGGCGAACCGCGGCGAGTTGCCCGGATGCACGCACGCGTCCAGCGCTTCGGCCAGCGAGACGCCTGTGTCGACCATGACCGCCAGCTGGCTGGTGAAGAAGATGATGTCCTGCGGATTGAGCTTTTCGCCGAACAGCGGCTTGTTCATCGCCGAGGTGGCCTTTGCGCCGCCCGCCGCCGGCGTCTCCCTGACCCGAATCTTCGCCCTGGCGGAGGCACCCTCCGCTTTCTGTGCCATCTGCACGACGAATTTCCCTTCGCCACGAACCAGCTTCGCCGCCTCGCTCTGGGTTGCGGCGGTGACCTCACCCTCGACGCGATTGTTCGATCCATCCCGAGCAACGTAGGTAAATACTGCCATGGCTCATTGTTCTCCCGACTGAGACGACTTGCGATTCGTCGATGCTTATTCGTTCGCCCAGGGAATATCCGAGCCGCTTCGCTTCGGCGCGGGCAAATCAACTTCCATTCGATCTCGCGGGGCGCTGCCGCCCGCGCCGCCCAGCATGACCTGCATCCGAACCGGATCCGCTGCGGCCAAAACGGCCGACTCCGGCGTGATCCGCCCCGACTTGACCAACTCCTCGAGCGACTGCTCGAGCGTGTGCATTCCCATCCGCCGACCGGTTTCGATCATGGATGAAATCAAGTGCGTTTCGTTTTCCCGGATGGCGCGACGGATCGCGGCCGTCGCGACGAGCAATTCCGTCGCGGGAACGAGTGAGTCGTTCAAATTGTCCTGAATCAACGACTGACAAAGAATGGCCCGAAGCGAGCCGGCGAGCTGCGACCGCACCTGCGGCTGCTGTGCCGCCGGGAAGACATCAATGATTCGGGCGATGGTCTGCGATGCGTTGCAGGTATGCAGCGTCGCAAGCACAAGGTGACCCGTCTCGGCCGCGGTCAGCGCCGACGCCATTGTCTCGAGATCGCGAACTTCGCCAAGCAGCACCACGTCGGGCCTCTGCCGCAGGACGAATCGAAGTGCAGAGGCAAACGTCGGGCAGTCCTCGCCGACCTGTCGCTGTTCGATCAGACATGTTCCGGGCTTGAATGCGAATTCAACGGGATCCTCGATCGTGATGATGTGCCGCCGCCGCCCGCGATTCATGTGGTCGATCAGCGCCGCCAGCGTCGTCGACTTGCCCTGTCCCGTGCCGCCGGTGACCAGCACGAGCCCGTTCGAATAATCGGCAAACTGGATCACCTGTTCGGGCAAACCCAGCGAATCAAACGCTGGAATGTCTTCGGGAATCGCCCGTATCGCCGCCGCCAGCGTCTCGCGCTGATAATGCAGATTGATGCGATACCGCCCGACGCCGGGAATCGTGACGCCGAGGTCCACGTCCCGCACGGTGTGAAGCTTGTGTCGCTGCTCATCGTTCATCAGCGAATCCACGAGCTGTTCCACGTTTTCCGCACTGAGCGCGACGGACGACAGATCCACCCACTCCCCGCGGATCGACACCGTCGGCGGCACATTCGCGACCAGCAGCAGATCACTGGCCCCACGTGAGGCGGCGCTTTTCAGCATCGCCGTAAGTTCTTCGCTGATGCGTGCGCCGCGCCCGGCGGGTCTCTGCGCGGCGGCGGCCGACAATTGAATCGGAGGATTCTCAACCTGCACTGACACGGAACACCTCCTCCAGCGTCGTAATCCCCGCCTTCGCCTTTTCGAGTCCGTCCATGAGTAGCGTGATCATGTTCGATTCCTTCGCCACCCGCCGCATCTCCTGAAGCGGCACGTCGACCGCAATCGCCTCGCGCGCCGCGTCGTCCGGAATGAACAGTTCATACACGCCGATTCGGCCGGAATAGCCGGAACCGTGGCACTTCGAACAGCCCTCGCCCTTCATCAGCGTCTTGACGGTATGGCCGTGCTTCTCCATCGCCATGCGCTGCGCCGGCGAGATTTCATATTCGACTTTGCAATGCGGACAGATCTTCCGGACAAGCCGCTGGGCCATGACCGCATCGAGGGACGCGGCGATCAGATAGCTCTCCACGCCGATGTTGTTCAGTCGGGTGATCGCCGAGATGGCGTCATTGGTATGCAGCGTCGTCAAGACGAGGTGGCCGGTGAGCGCCGCCTGGACGGCGGTCTTCGCGGTGTCAACGTCGCGAACTTCGCCAACCATGATGACGTCGGGGTCCTGCCGAAGCAGGGCGCGAAGCACGGTGCTGAATTTCAGGCCGATCTTCTCGTTGACCTGGAACTGGTTCACCTGCCGCAGGTTGTATTCGATCGGATCCTCCACCGTGCAGACGTTGCGCGACGGGGAATTGATCTCCGTCAGCGCCGCGTAGAGCGTGGTGCTCTTGCCGCTGCCGGTGGGACCGGTCACGAGAATCAGTCCGTGCGGATGCGAGAGCTGCTCGCGGAAGAGCTTGAGCATGGTGATCGAGAAGCCGAGCGTCTCGAGGTTCACCATCGCCCGCGCGTTGTCGATGATGCGGATGACGACCTTTTCGCCGTGCAGGTTCGGCAGCGTCGAAACGCGCAGGTCGATCGGCCGCCCCTCCATCATGACGTGAATGCCGCCGTCCTGCGGGAGTCGCCGCTCGGCGATGTCGAGCCCCGCCATGATCTTGATGCGCGACGTGATCGGCGCCGCCATCGGCGCGGGCGGCGTCAGCTTTTCGTAGAGTACGCCGTCCACGCGGTTGCGGATGCGAAGGTGACCCTCATCGGGCTCGATGTGAATGTCGCTCGCGCCCTCCTTGACGGCCGTATAGATCAGAAAGTTCACCAGCTTGATGACCGGCGAGTCGCCGGCCATGCCTTCGAGATTGGTGATGTCGGAGACCTTCGACTCAATGAGCTCAAAGGCATCGCCCGAGACGTCCTCGATGATGTCGTCGATGACGAAGACGTTCGCGGAGTTGATGTACTGGCCGAGAATCTGCTGCACGTCCGCGGGCGACGAGACGACCACCTGCACGGTGCATTCCGTCATGCGGGCGATTTCTTCGAGCAGGAACACGTTCGACGGCTCGCTCAGCGCCACCGTCAGCGTGTCGCGAATCTTGAAGAGCGGGAGCACCGCGTGCTTTTCGAGAAACTCCCGGGGGATGAGGTCGACGATCTTGGCGTCCACGAGGCGCGGCACGAGCTTGGCGTACGGCACGTTGTAGGTTTCGGCCAGCGCCTCGAGCAGCCCGTCCTGCGAGACGAAGCCCAGGTCGATGAAGATTTCGCCGAGCAGCTGCTTGTGGCCGCGCGCCGCCTGCTCCTGCACCGCCTGGTCGATCTGCGCCTGCGTGATCAGCCCCTTGGCGAGGAGAATCTGCCCGACCTGCTTCTTTGATGATGTTGCGACGCCTGCTGACAAATCGTA
>CALLKH010000534.1 GCA_938008425.1 uncultured Planctomycetaceae bacterium
AGTTGGTCGGTTCCGGCGGCGTCGGCGGGTGATTGGACGGCCGAATAGAGTGCCGTCGCGCCGACACGTCGATCGCGAACGAGTCCGACATCGCGAAGGGCCTTGAGATGCCGCGAAACGGTGGACTGCGGTTGGCCGACGACGTCGACGAGTTCGGTGACGTTGAGTTCCTCAATGAGCAGGAGCTGGAGCAGCCGCATGCGCGAGCCGTCGGCCAGGGCGCGGAAGATCTCCTCGGGGTCGAAGAGGGGGGCGGCAGCTCGGGTAGTGCGATCATCCATATATTCGGATATTAGGATATAATCGGCGATTAGCAAGGGATTTCCGGGAATCTGCGAGTTTTTTTCGGAGATTATTTGACTATGCAGGGTATGCGGCGCATACTATGTACTGCATAGTATCGGAGAACAACATGCAATTCGAACGTGAACTCCTCAAGGGCGTCCTTCCGCTGGCGGTCATGAAAATGCTTCGACAGCGGGCGATGTATGGTTACGAGCTGGTCAAGGAAGTCTCAACCCAGTCCGACGGCATCCTCAAGCTCGGCCAGAGCACGCTTTACCCGCTTCTATATAACCTCGAGGCGCAAGGCCTCATCGAATCAGAGTGGCGCGAGTCCGACAGCGGCCGGGGGCGAAAGTACTATCGCCTGACCGAGTCGGGCCTCGATCGGCTGGAACGTGATTTGGAACAGTGGGATCAACTGGTGCGCGGCATGGGCCGGCTTGTGCTGGGCGGACTCCAGCCGCGACTCGCCTGGTTGTTTGCGTAATGGATTCGGTGTCATCGACGCGGGAATGTGAAGCCGGGGCCGCGTTGCCGCCGGCGCTGACCGCGGTCATAGAGCGTGTCATCCGCGGGACACGACTGTGGCCGTCGGAAAAGCGAGACGTGCGCGCGGAACTTGAGAGTCACTTTCGCGAGGGCCTCATCGAGCTGGCGGATGAGGGCCTTCCTCTCGATGCATCGATCCAGGTATTGTGTGAGAGTTTTGGCAATCCGGACATGGCGGCGAGACTGATTCGCCGAGGTAAGAAACGAGGCAGACCGATGTTGTGGAAAATAGCAATATCCATCACGGGGACCATCGTGGGTCTCCTGGCGGCCGGCGGCGGTTACGCGGCCTATCTGAAATATGGGAAGCCGAACCCTTCGGTGGACTATCTTGCGGAGTTGAACGAGCCGACCGAGCTCATCTCGGAGGCGCAGCGGGCATGGCCTTCTCTGCGTGCCGCGATACTGGCATTTGAACCGATGCCGCAGGCGCTGACCGACGCGAACGGAGCGGCGATGAGACCCGGTGACGAACAGTGGCCGGAGGTTCAAGAGTGGTTGGCGAAGAACCGGCCGCTGATGGCCGAACTGCGCGATGCCGCTTCCAAGCCGTACTACGGATTCATCTATGGCGGCGATGACACGACGGAATTCCTGAAGGCGCTGGCCATTCGCAATCGCACCGGCGACATTGCGCAATCGATCGCCGAGAACGAGGCCGACCCGCTCGCGCCGCGCCTCATCAGCATTCTGCTGCCGCACCTGGCTGAAATACGAGGCGTATCGAGGTTTCTGGTGCTCAACGCCCGTGACCATGCGGCGAACGGGCAATGGGAGAGCGCCTGGGAATCGCTCGAACTCTGCCACCGGCTGGGCATTACCATGTTCCAGGGTAAGACGCTGATCGAACAATTGATGGGCGTCGCTGTGGTCAGGCTCGCGCAAAACGAGTTGGTCGAAATGCTGGGCGAGCGGCAGGGGCTGCTCTCGAAGTCCGAACTTGAACAACTCGCCCAATCGCAGTTCGCGACACTGGATCTGTCGGTGCTCACGCCCCATTACGAGGGCGAGCGCCTGATGTTCTCGGATATTGTGCAGTATGTCTTCACCGACGACGGCATGGGCAACGGCCGGCTGATTCCTTCACAGTATGCCCGAGTGATGTCCATGGGAACCGAGGCGCCCAGCGGCGACGGCCTTCTGGACAACCTCGGCGAAGATGCCACGCTTCTGGCAATGGCCGCCCAGCATGCGGACCGGGTTGATACGGTTGCCCGCTATGAGCGGCTCTGGACCGAATCATCGAGGTATCGATCGCTGCCGCTTTACGATTCCAATCGCGACATGGCGGACCAGCTGGTCCGCGATCTGAGCGAGGGCGGCGACGCCAAGCGATTCGCGCTGATCGCGACGCTCATGCCCAGCATGAGTCGCGCGGATCAACTCATCCGAGAATGCGCGATGTCGTGCGACGTCGTCAGGGCCGTCGTCGCTCTTGCCAGATTCCGATCGGATCGGGGAGAGTGGCCGGCCGTCGCGGATCAGCTGGTTCCGACTTATCTCGACGCGCTTCCGGTCGATGCCTACTCCGGTCAGCCGATTCGCTACATGCTTGATTCGCAAGGCACACCGGTGCTCTACAGCGTCGGCCGTAACCTGACGGACGAGGGCGGCTCCGGCGTCGAGTACGATGAGAGGGGATATAACGCGCGCGGCACTCGGACCACCATGGATATGGTGTTCTTCCCGGCGGCCAAGAAATGACGGCGGTTCGGAACATTCATTGATTGCAGCAAAGCAAAAGGCCCGGCTCAAGTGAGCCGGGCCTTGTGTTTTTTCGGGTGATCCGATCGTGGTGAGTACCCCGGCCGGTCGATCCTCGGAATCGATCAGCGGGCCGTCTGCTGAAGAAGCTGAACGGTACGGATCGCCTTCTGAAGCGCCGGGCTCTGCTCACGACCCTGAATGGCTTCCTTCAGAAGTTCATACGCGGCATCCTGCTCGGCGTGGCGCTCGGTGTCGGTCGTGGCAAGAACGCCGGAGAGCAGGTGAACCGCAGCCTGGGCGATTTGAATCTGCCACTTGTGGTCCTTGCCCTGAATCCGAAGGCCGTCGACCGTCGCACTCGTCGTGGCGATCTCTTTGGCGGCCTTTTCATAGTCTTTCTTGGCATCGCTGATATTGTCGATGGCAGATCGGCGAATGTTGTCGATCCTGTCCGAAATATCGGCCGGTGCGTCGCGACCGGTGCGGTCAGCAATGGCGGCCAGTGCCTGCTGATGAGAGTTGAGCCACTCAATCTGCTGGGCCCTCAGCAGTGCGATGATGAAGTTGCTTTCGGCCGAGATGCAGGTCGCACTGGCCTGCGTGTCGCCGTCTTCGCGAACCATATTCTTCAATTCGGCGAGCGACGAACCCTCGGGCGCTTCGATATTCTGCATGTCGGTCTTGATATTGCCGGCGTTGATGGCCGCCTTCTTGGCCCACGCGTTGGCCTGGGTCATGGCCTTGATGGCCGCATCCGACGCCGCAACGGCGGCATCGGCGTGTTGCTCCGCCTTGGCGAGTACTTCGCCAATCTGAACCAGTTGCGCGTCGGCTTCATCGGAGGATGCCTTGGCCTGCGTTCGCAGCGCGTCTCGATGCTTGGCAAGTTCCGCGCGGCGGGAATTAAGCGCGTCGCGGGATTTTTCTAGACCGGCGATTTCCTTGTTGAGGAGATCGAGGCGATCCTGAAGATCTCGAACGCCGAGCCGGGCCTGTCCGCCCTCATATTCCGTGGCGAGCAGATCGCCGCGAACATCGGTGTTCTTCCTGCTTGCGCCGGCGAGCGTGCCATTACGAAGCGCGTCGAGCTCTGATTCCGCATCACGGGCGTCTTTCGAAAGCGTCGCATATTCGCCGGCCGGGTCATGAATCGCCGCGCCGGCGTGTTCAAGCTCAGCCATTCGACGACGTGCGGCCGAGGCCTTGCCTTCGAGTTCCTGGATCCGTGCTTCACTCTCGCCGATCGCCTGCGTCAGGCCGGCGACAACGGACTTCCGGGCAGCCATGTTCTGTTCGATATACTCAATCTGAGCGGCGGTGCTCTTAATAACCTCATCGGGAGATTCACTGGCAAGCGACCGGGCGACGCGCTGAAGCGCCGTCGCTGAGCTCACCAGGTCCATTGCGGCGCGTCGATGCTCGGCAGCCTGCCAGGCTTCGAACTCGGCTCGATTTCGTTCGATCTGCCCCCGGGCGTATTCAAGAATCGCCTGGATGCGATTTGCGCCAAGGTGATTGGATGCGTTCGGCTCCAGCGAGGCCGCGGAGGAATTGAGTTCGCGAATGGCCTTGTCGGCGTCGGTGAGGAGCGCCTTGTGTTTGGCGAGATACTCGGATTCGAAGTTGGCCGGCGCCCTGGGCGCGCCGCTTTGAACGGTTCCGACTTCGAGCTGGGTGTTTCGATCCGCGTCGGTCCTTTCCAATTCAGAAAGCGCGCTTGAGGACTGATTCAACATGTCCATCAGGTCTTTTGAAATCGATGGAGTGCCTCGAGCGCCGTCCCCCTTGATCTCCGACCTCGCAGCCACGGTATTCATGAGCGCGAGGTTTTCGTCGAGATTCAGAATGACGCGACGAACCTCCTCGATATGCCCTTCAACCGTGGAGTCGAGAATCGCCTTCGAGCTTCGAAGGGGGCTGAGATAGATGGGAGAAGCAACGATGGCGGTGACGACAACAAATGCCACCGCTCCGCCGACGATTCCCCCAACACCGATTGCTGGTCGTGTGGACAAGGCGTGAACTCCTCTAGTCTGCACTACGTTGCGCGGGTGCGCTGGGCAGGCGGGATAATGCGCTGTCCCCCCAGGAAGGCATGTCCCCAACACTTTGAAACCACTATATTTAACACGAATTCGGGGTAATGTCAACGATCCGGCGGGTTGCGGCGGCCCATACGAGCACCCACGCGGAGGTTTCTCGGGCCATGATGACAAGCCCTGATGAGGACGCAGCTTATTGCCCCCCGGCGACTTCAGGCGATGATTCTATCAGCAGAACCGCTTGCCTTAAAAACGACTCGTCGCCCTTTCCCCGGCCCCCTCACCTGCCGGGTCAATAACCGAGCGATGTGCCCACCGAGCGCGCGACTCGGATCAACTCGTTCTCGGGGTCGATCGTCCGCTGCTTGCCGGCCACCTCGCGAAGATCGACGCTCGAGGTCTGGCCCTTCTGAATCACCACCATTCGATTGAACTGGCCGGTGGAGAGCAACTCCGTCGCGGCGTGGCCGAAGCGGGTGGCCAGAATCCGGTCGGCCGCGCACGGCGTTCCGCCGCGCTGGACATGGCCGAGCACGACGGCCCGTGATT
>CALLKH010000535.1 GCA_938008425.1 uncultured Planctomycetaceae bacterium
CAGCACGACCGGATTCATCAACGGTCCGACTGCCCCGAAAAAAGACATCTCGCGTTCGAGGGGATTCTCGAATCGCTTCGTTCGCTGATCGAATTTCGTCAACCGGCCCGCAGGCAACCGGATGTCGCCGCGGTGAGGTTCGCCCTCACAATTGGCCCATACTCAACGGAGTCGAACACACATGCCGCACTCGAACCTGCTCGATCGATACATGGAACCCCTCCTCAACGGACAGCGCCACATCTGCCGCGAACTCGTCGTCACCGCGCTGGACTCCGGCGTTGAGCCGCGCAAGCTCTATCGGGAACTGATCTGGCCGGCCCTCGAGCGCGTCGACCTGCTTTATCGCGAAGATCGCATCAACATTGCCGAGGAACACATGGCCACCCGCATCACCCGCACCGTGGCCGATCATCTCCAGTCCCGGCTCCCGCGCAACGAACGACATGGCCGCAAGGTCGTGATCACCTGTGCAGCAGGCGAGGCCGAGGAACTCAGCGCCCAGATGTGCGCGGACCTCTTCGAGGCTGACGGCTGGGAAGTGTATTTCCTGGGCGGCGGCATCCCGCAGGACGAAGTCGGCACGCTTGTCGGTCAGTTGCAGCCGGACATGCTCATGATCGTCGGCAGCAAGCCCTCGGACGTGGCGATCGTGCGGCAGATGATCGACTACATTCGAGAGATCAACGCCTGCCCCACCATGAACATCCTTGTTTCAGGCGGCGTCTTCAACCGCGCGGACGGCCTCTGGAAGGAAGTTCGATCGGACTTCTTCGCCGGGACGGCCGCCGAAGCGCTCGAGCTCGCCACGGCCGCCCAGCCGCGGGAAGAGGAACATCGAATCCCCGGCGCGCCGAAGAAGCGCCGCCGACGCCGCCGACCGCCGCTTCTCGCCCAGATGGAAGGGCACGCCTGAATAGCTGTATCAGGATGAAAAAAACAACCAGGATCCGGCCCCGTCGACGCAGCGTCGTCCGGGGCCGGTCTTATTGGTCTGGGATCACAAACCCTCTTCGAAATCGTCGACCGGCTTATTGAAATGCTGGCGCATTTCGATCGCCATCTGCCGGCCGACCTGGTCCTCCTCGTCGACCACGACATGGGCGCCCGCGAGCGTCAGTTCCCAGCGAAGCAAGTGGTATCGCGCCCGTACCACGATGCAGACGTCGGGCGCCATCGATCGAATCAGCGCGATAATCTGCCGGGTCGCTTTCGGATCGGGAATCGTGACCGCTACCATGCGCGCGGTGCTGATATCGAGATGTTCCAGCACTTCAGCGCGCGAGGCATCGCCGATCAGCGCCTTGAGACCGTAGCCGCAGGCAATATCCACCGATTTGACGTTCAGATCGACGACCACCATGGTCGCCTTGTCGACCAGCATCGCCTCGGCGACGCGCTGTCCCGCCGGGCCGAAGCCGACGATCACGACGTGACCCGAAAGCTGCGGCGGCTCATCACCCGATTCATCGGTTCCATTGTCGATCACGATTGGGGACTTCGACATGAATCGACCGAACAAAGCGGCCGCCCTTGGCGCGAATCCGACGAGATAGGGGGTGACAAACAAAGTCGCAATGGTGGCCGAAATCATCAGATCGAATTGATAGCCCGTCAGAACGCCGCTTCCATTGGCGAGCTGTGCGAGGACGAACGAAAACTCGCCGACCTGCGCGAGGCAAAGGCCGGTGGCGAAAGCATGCGCGGGAGAACTGCGGAAGAATCTCGCCACGACGCCGGTCACCGCGGTCTTACCAATGATGATCGCCGCAACGACGCCGGCCACGGGCAGGGCGTTCATGACGACCCACTCCGGGTTGCCCTGCGTTCCCAGCGCGCTGAAGAAGAGCGTCACAAACAAGGTTCGCAGGGCGGCCACATCACCCTGAATCTGCGTTGCGTACGGCGATTCCGCCAGAATGATCCCGGCGACGAATGCGCCCAGCGCCGGTGACAACCCCATGGCGTGCGCACCGCTCGCCGCACCGACCGCCGACACGACGGCGAGCAGAATCGGCAGGTCGCGGTTCTTCGCCGACTCCTCTTTGCTGAGCAGAAACGGCACGACGTAGTTCAGCATGATAAAGAGCACGACGACGAGCAAGATCGCCGCCCAGAGCGCCTTCGCCAGCGCAATTCCACTGTCCGCGAGCGTGCTCCCGCCGCCGAGCGAATCGACGATCAGAACCAGCGGCACCACTGCCAAGTCCTGAAAGAGAAGAATTCCGAGGGCGTTCCGACCGTGAATGCTGTCGATCTCCGCCCGCCGCAAAAGAAGCCGCAGAACGCAGGCCGTACTGCTCAAGGCCACCATCGCGCCGATCGCCACGCCGCTGCGAACCGACGAGCCGAACAACACCGCCACACCCGTCGCTACCGCCAGCGTCAGAACGACCTGCGCGGTTCCGCCGCCGAGCACGATCGATCCCAGCGATTTCAGCCGTTTGAGCGAAAACTCGAGACCAATCGTAAACAGCAAGAGCGCCACGCCGAGTTCGGCGATGTTCTCGATCGCCGTTTGATTCTTTAGAAGTCCGAATGCATGCGGCCCGAGCAGCGTTCCGGCCAGCAGGTAGCCAATCAGCGAACTCTGGCGCAGTCGCTCCGCAAGACCGCCGAGAAATGTCGCGGCGGCGAGCAGAACGAGCAGATCAGTGAGTGACTTCCAGACTTCCATGACCGGCCATGGCTCCAATCAATCGTCGGTTCGACCGCACCGGGGACGAGGCCGCGACTGCGAACAGCCTATGGGCGGATCGTCCGGGCGTCCAAACGCCGACGGTTTGATTTGATGTCGAAGGATTGCCGACCATCGTTCGAGCGTCGCATCGTCGAGGCTCGATCAACGTTCATACGAAAATAAAGAAAACAGGAGACAACGGATTCTCGATGAGCGATGGAGATGCAATGGATCAATCAAGACCCGTCGTCTCTTCAAGAAATCCACCGAGCCGATGGGCGTCACAATCGACTCCCTTGGTGGGGTCGCGCCTTCGGGGCGATCGCTGAATCGCCGCTGCCTTCTTGAACGCCTTCAACTCCTCGGCCGACGGATTCCTCGCGGTATCAGTCGGCGAAAAGAGCAATCGGATGCGCTGCCAGTAAGTCGCCTTGCTGCCCTTCGGCCGTTTGGTTCGCGTGAGCCCCAGCCGCGTCAGAATGGACACCCGCTCAGCCGCGGCGCGGGTTTCACGTTCCCCCTTGGGTCGCGCCTCCCCGGGTCGCGGCTTCGGAACGGTCTGGGCGAGGAGCGCCCCAAGTTCATTGTGCGGATTCGCCGCCAGACCTTCTTCCTTGCCGGGGAGATTCGTCGCACTGTGACAGATCGAGCAACTGACCACCCGCTCGATGCGTTCGATCTGCTTCCGGGACGGCTTATTCTTGTCGTCAGCCGGATCCTTGCCCGCCAGAATCTCAACCCAGTTTCGTACACCGTCACCGTCAATGTCCTGCCGCCGCGACTGCTCCCGCCGGTCCTCCTCGGACGCCCCGATCCGCGGCACCGATTCCATCCGAAGGATGCGATCGTCGAGCGAGAGATCCTTGGACAACGCGCTGAGGCCCTGGCCGTAGGCATTCAGCGATGAACCGGCCGCATCGGAATGGCAGCTGGTGCAATTCGCCGATCGAACAACCAGCAGCGCCCGAACCTCTTCGAAGTGCCGCTCATTCGCGACTGCCTGCGCCGCGACGGACGCAATCCAACCGCCCAGACAAACCCCACATACCATCAACCGGTTTCTTCGTGACATCACGGTAAATCTTATCTGGGTTCCCAGCGCGCTGCGAGCCGGGACCATGGGTTGAAAGCAAATATCAGCACTGGAATCGCGGATATGGACACGTTGATTCCGACTCGACCGGCCGACGATAGGGGCCGGAGTCCCCATCGCCCGCCCATCGGAGACCGCTGAAAATAATGCGAGATTTTCCGCGATGCAGGCTCATCCGAAAACCATTCCTGACCGATAAGAGATTCACTTGGCCGTGAAGGCAGAAGGATCTGCAAGCCGGCCCTCATCCGAATGTTGAGCAGACGAACGGGCCACGGCGGGCCCGGAACTCTGGTCAGGACCGAATTCGATCCCGGTCTTGCTGTCGGATGAAGGGAAGACTGGCGGCCGGGCTTTTTCGCAATACTCCCCCAGCAGTTGGGCCGCGTGCAATCGCCGCGGCCCTTTTTCTTGCGCCGATCGCCCGAAGTGGCGGGGCCGCACCGAATCGACGATAACATTCGCGAATCATCGCTTCCCAGACGAGGAGCAGACGATGCGAGCCATCACCGTTCAGGATCGAACGGCCAGCCTGCAAAACATCCCCGATCCCGCGCCGCCCGCCGGCGAGGTGCTCATCCGCGTCCGCATGGCCGGCATCTGCTCGACGGATCTTGAAATCATCCGCGGGTATGCCGGCTTCCAGGGCGTCATTGGCCACGAATTCGTCGGAACGGTCGCTGAAGGCCCGAACACCCTCAAGGGCAAACGCGTCGTCGGCGAAATCAACTGTGTCTGCGGCCGCTGCGACATGTGCCAGAGCGGACTCTCGACCCACTGCCGCCGCCGCACCGTACTTGGCATTCAAGACCGGTCGGGCTGCTTCGCCGATTACATCACCCTGCCCGAAAAGAACTGTCTTGTCGTGCCGAACACCGTCACGGATGAAGAGGCCGTGTTCACGGAGCCCCTCGCGGCCGCCTTCCAGGTGCTCCGTCAGGCCAAGATTGAAAAACGATCCAACGTCGCGGTCATCGGCACGGGGCGGCTCGGCATTCTCGTCGCCCAAGTGCTGGCGACGACCGGCTGCAAACTCACCGCGATCGGCCGCAACCCGAAGACGCTCGGCCTGCTAGACCGGGCCGGCATTCGGGCGACGACGCTCGAAGACTTTCCGCAAAAAAACGATATCGACGTGGCCGTCGATTGCACCGGCAACCCCGAGGGCCTCGGCGTCGCCCTGTCGCTGGTCCGGCCGCGCGGGACGATTGTCGTCAAGACGACCTGCAAGGCGGATCACGGCATCGATCTCACGCCGCTGGTGGTGAACGAGATCACGCTCCTGGGAAGCCGCTGCGGCCCCTTCGGCGACGCGCTCAACGCCCTGCATCGCAAGCAGTTCGATCTCACCGGCATGATCACTCGCACGATGTCTCTTGACGACGGGCTTCAAGCGATCAAACTGGCATCGGAACCCGACCAGATCAAAGTGCTGCTGAAGATAAGCTCATGACCCACGCCGCCCTGCCTGCCACGCCGACCGTTGAACTGCTCGCCACACCGGTCGACGACGGCACGATCTTCCAGTTCCCGGCGCTCACCGCCATCCCCGGCTTCGCCCACGCGATCACCTCGCGGCCGTGGAACATGGCGACGCACTGCGGACCGGACACCGACAAGGCGATCGCTCGCCGCCGCCGCGTCTGCGAATTCATCGGGCTTCCCTTCGAGAATCTCACCGCAGCGGACCAGATCCACAGCCCGCATGTCATTCGCCTGACACGCTCTGACATCGGCGCGGGCCGCGACGGACGCCAGACGGCCCTCAAATTCATCGACGGCCTCATCTGCGACCTCGACGACGTTCCCGTCATGCAATTCTCGGCGGATTGCCCGCTGCTGATCCTTGTCGAGCCGCAGAGGCGCGTCTTCGGCACCTGTCATGCGAGTTGGCGCGGCACCGTCGCGGAAATCACGATGGAACTCGTGAGGCAGATGAAGCGGGAATTCGAAGTCGATCCGGCGCGGCTCATCGGCGGCCTCTGCCCATGCGCCGGCCCCACGGAGTACGAGGTCGGTGACGACGTGCGCCGCATCGCGCTGGCCCGTCTGCCGGATGCCGAGCGATTCTTCCCCCGCGTGGCAGACCGGTGGCGGTTTGACCTTCGCTCGGCCAACCTCGATCAGCTTGCTCGATCCGGAGTTTCGCCGGGCAACATCAGCGTGGCGTCAATCTGCACGCTCAGCGACGATCGCTTTTATTCCTTCCGCTGCGAAGGAGACAAGGCGGGCCGATTCGCACTTGCCGCGGGTTTCAAAAGCGCCTGATTCGCCAGACGGCCAAGCCTGCACGGATCCCCTCAGAAACCCGATAGCTTCTACATGGTCTCGTCCAATGTCCGGATATTATCAGACGCGGCATTCGCTTAGCGGAACAGCCAAACCGGGGCGGCGATCGGTTCGATATGAAAATCAGGAGGCTCCGACCATCATGGCGAAACCGAAGGCGATCGTTCTCTGCTCCGGCGGGCTTAACAGCGCCGTAATGGCCGCCGTCGCCCAGCAGGAGAACACCCTGGCGATGCTCCACGTTCGCTTCGGCCACCGCGCTGCGGATCGCGAGTCGCAGTTCTTTGACCGGCAGGTCGATCAACTGGACCCCGCACAGCATCTCGCCATCGACATGCCGCACTTCGCAACGATCGGCGGCAATGCCCGCGTCAGCAAGAAATACGCGTTGGAAGACGCCCGGGCGATCAGCGACGGCAAGTCCAACGGCTACGTGCCCGGCATGGTCGGCTCGCTGCTCAGCGCGGCGTTCAGCTGGGCCAGCGTGATCGGAGCGCAGAGAATCCTGATCGGCCTGAGCGAAGACCTCGGCCCGCCGGGACCGCGCACGTCAACGATTTATCCCGATTATTCCCGCGAAGTGGTGGAACTTTGCAACCAGGCCTTTGCGATGGCGTCAGTGGCCAAACCGATCTCCATCGAGGCGCCGATGATCGATCTTCAACGATCCGACATCATCAAGCTGGGTCGGCGCGCCAATGCGCCGTTCGAGTACACCTGGTCCTGCCTGTCGAACGGTGAGGAGCCGTGCGGCGCGTGCATCGGCTGCGCGACCCGGGCCCGCGGGTTCGTGGATGCGGGAATTCCCGATCCCCTTCTGGTCAAGGAAGCGATCGGCGTTCGGTAGGCGCGCTCAACCTTCTTCCATACCCGTTGAACACGATCCGGATGTTGCTTGCAACGACCCTGCGTGGATCAATCACATCCGCTCAAGCACGGGAATGCCCAGCAATTCGAGCCCGAGCCGGAGCGCCCGCGCGGTCAGATCGCACAAGCGCAGGCGTGATGCCGCCACTTTGGCATTTTCAGCCTTCAAAACCGGGCATGATTCGTAGAATGACATGAAACGCCCCGCGAGTTCGAAGAGAAATTCGCAGAGATAGTTCGGCATCAGATGCTCCGCCACGCTGTCGACCACCTCCGGCATCCGAAGCAGGTAAAACGCCAGCGCCCTTTCCGCCGGTTCGGCCAGCAGAATCTCGGCAGTGGTGATATCGACGCCGGCCGTCGCGCCCTCCTCGGCCCCCTTGCGATAGATGGACCGGATTCGCGCATAGGCGTAGAGCATGTACGGGGCCGTGTTGCCCTGCATCGCCATCATCTTCGACCAGTTGAAGACATAGTCCGTGTTGCGATTCTGGAGGAGATCGGCGTACTTGACCGCGCCGATGCCGACGGTCTCCGACACATTCTTGATTTCGTCCTCGGTGAAACCGCGACGCTTCTCGGGGTCGGCTTCAGTCGCGCGGACTTGTTCCTCGGCTCGCTCAACGGCCTCGGCGAGCAGGTCCTTGAGCCGCACGCTGCCGCCCACGCGCGTTCGCAGCATCTTGCGATCCTCGCCGAGCACCGAGCCGAAGCTGACATGCTCCAGGCGTGAGCGCGAGCCGTCCGGCCTTCGCGTCCAGCCGAGGGCGTGAACGGTGTGAAACAGCATCTCAAAGTGAAGCTTCTGCGGCGCGCCGACGAGGTAGATGACCCGATCCGCGCCAAGGCCGCCGCCGAGCTGAATCAGTGTGTCGGCCAACGCCTTCACGTGCAATCGAACCGGGTGGCGCTGGGGATGCGAACACCGATAGAGCGCCGCCGCGAGATCGGTCGTGGCGTAGAGCGACGCCCCGTCCGACTTGCGAATGATCATCGGCAGCGGGTCGCCCTGCGCGCCTTTATACGCCGGGGAGCCGTCCTCCTTTTCGATGAACACACACACGGCGTTCTGGTCGAGGCGGCAGACGGCGCGATACTCCCCCGTCTGCCCCTCGGTGGTGGCGAGAGACTTCTGTACCTCGTCAACCACATGGGGCAGAAGCGGTTCGTAAAAACTCTCACCGCAGACGTCCGAGTCTCTCAGAAGCACACCCAGCCGGCGATAGATCTCGTTGCTTTCCCGAAGTGTCGCATCCTTGGCCTTCTGCCAGGCCGCGATCTCCTGAGTATTGTCGCCGCCGGCCTTGCCCTGAAGCATGGCTGCCACGTACCGCGACAGCTCCGCCAGCGGCATCGCCGCGCCGCCGCCGGTCGATTTCACGGCGACTTCGGTGCCGACGGCCGCCGCCTCGAGCGCGTTGACGTAGCGGTATGCGGGCAGCAGCGTGGTGAAGCTGGGCTCCAGCCTGGCGATGTAGGCGTGAAACTCGTCGCCGTTCGGATCGCGATCGAGCAGTTGCTGGTGAAGCTCGGCCCGGGCCTTGAGGATCTCCAGCTTGCGCGGCGAATTCGTCCGCGTCGCATCGGTCAATTCCCCGGCCAGACGATCAAAATCCGCCGGCGTTTCACCCGTGTGCCGCGTCATGCAGAGGTGCCACAGCGCCAGGATGATCTTGCCGAACTGCGTACCCCAGTCGCCGATGTGATTCTGGCGGATGAGGTTGTGCCCCTGGAACGCCAGCGCCCGCACGATCGTGTCGCCAATGATGGTCGACCGCAGATGGCCGACGTGCATCTCTTTCGCGACGTTGGGCGACGAATAATCGACAACGACTGTCTGCCGCGCCGAGGGTTCGACCGGTTCGACGCCGAGCCGATCCGTCGCCGGATCGGAAACCGCCGGAATCGACGCGAGGATCGAGGCGACATGGTCGTCTTTCAGGCGCAGGTTGATGAATCCCGGGCCCGCGATGCAATCGTCGGACAAGACCAGCAGATCGCCGGACGATTCGCGCAGTTTCTCGACGATCTTCGCGGCGATGTCACGCGGCTTCATGCCGAGCTTCTTCGAGAGTCCCATGGCCGCGTTGGACTGGTAGTCGCCGTGCGCGGAATTGCCGGCCGGCTTTACCAGGGGATCCTCGTCGCGCACCTGATCGCCGAACGCGGCCGAGAGTGCGTCTGAAATTCGATTCCTGACTATCGATAGCAGCGATCTCATCCCTGAGTTTTACCCCGAATTGAAGAAATTATCGCGTGGACCGGAATCGCCCGGAATCCGGGCACTGATACGCAAGACGGATCCGGAGCGTAATCGAAAATCGGCAACTCCGGGAATGAACAGAGGCGGCGGGAAGCGGCCGATCAGCCTTCGGTGCCGCTGGGACGACGATCCTGCGCCGGCAAGCCGGACTCCCAGTCGATCACTTCGCCGTCGCCCCAAAGCGAATCGAGATCGTAATAGGCGCGATGCTCGCCATCGAAGAGATGGATGATGACATCCACGTAGTCCACGACGATCCATTTGCTCTCGTCGTAGCCGCTGACGCTGTACGGCGCCTCGCCGCATTCCTTGCCCATCTTCTTCGTGTGATCGACGACGGCGCGCATCTGCCGTTCAGAGGTGCCGTTTGCGATCACGAAAAAATCGCAGATCGGACTCACGCCGCGCAAATCAAGAACGACGATCTCCTCGCACTTCTGGTCGTGCATCAACCGTGCGCAGGCGATCGCGTAGGCCTTGGCGGCTTCCGGTCCGCGCGCGGGTTTCACGCGCTTCCGTTCGACCACCTCATCCGGGGGCGCGATCGACTTGTTGGTGATGCTCTTCAGAATGTCTTGCTTTCCGGCCATGGACTGCGAACTTTCAAAACCGATCAACGATCAAAACGACTCCCGTTTGGACCGCCATCCAGACAAAAAAGCGCCGGCCTGCGGTTGGCTTTCACCG
>CALLKH010000536.1 GCA_938008425.1 uncultured Planctomycetaceae bacterium
CGAATCGCTGCTCGCACCGTTCATCACCACGCAGACGCTCGGCCGCCCGTATGTCATCCTGAAATGGGCCCAGTCGATCGATGGCAAGATCGCCACGCGCACCGGAGACTCAAAATGGATCACCTCGATCGAAAGTCGAACCGCCGCCCACGCCCTTCGCGCCCGTGTCGATGCGATTCTCGTCGGCGTCGACACCGTCATCGCCGATGATCCGGATCTCACCGCACGCGAGGTGAAGCCGATTCGAACCGCCACGCGAATCGTTCTCGATCGCACGCTCCGCACGCCGGCCTCTTCGAAACTCGTCACCACGGCCCGTCGCACGCCGACGCTGATTGTCACGAGCGCCTCGAAGAGCCGCACGCATGGCACCCGGCGGCGGGCACTCGAAAAGAAAGGCTGCGAAGTTCTGGCGTTACCGACCGGCCGTCGTTCGACCGACAGTCTGACTATTTTGGTGACGCAGTTGCACAGCCGCGGATTCACGAATCTCATGGTCGAGGGCGGCGGCCGCGTGCTCGGGTCGTTCATCGACGCCGGACTGGCGGACGAGGCGCACATCTTCGTCGCACCGAAGCTTGTCGGCGGCGAATCCGCTCCGGGGCCCCTCCGTCACGGCGGGCCGGGCAAGATGGCCGATATTATCGGATTATCCTCGGTGGCGTCCGCACCGTGCGGCCCCGATCTATGCTATGTTGTTCGCTTTGGATGATGAGCAAAGATGACGTCGACAGGCGGAGGGATCCCGCCGGCCTGGTGCATGCATTCTTCGCCAGGCCTCAACTGGGCAGGTCTGTCATGTACAACATCGCATTCGCATGGGTCATCGCACTCGGACCGCCCGTCGCCGCTGACGCGCCTCCGACGAAATCGGCGCGGCAGATTCTGATCGATGCCCGTGACGCCGCGACTCGCATCAAGTCGATCTCCTACGAAGCCTCGCTTGTCGGCAAGGGTCCGATTCAGGCCGCCTTCACGACGACCGAAGGAACCGTGAAGGCGCAGTTCGCCGAAGATGACGACGCGCATCGCGTTCTGATCGTCGGCCGTCGAAAGCCCCCGAAAGGCAACGTCCAGAACTTCAAATTCGCGGCCGATGGCAAACAGGCGTTCTGCATCCTGGAGGAGAGCCGCCGGTTTCTTTCCGGGCCTGCCATCACCGGTCGCATACCGGAGCGCGACGCCCTGTTGCCGCGCGGATTCTTTGGAACGAAAGCCTGGTGGTCTGAAACGAGTGCGGTCAACGTCGAACACGCGGGCGTTGAGGTCGTGAGCGACGTGAAGTGCGATGTCATCGACATTCAGTACGACGCCCCCGGCCGGCGACGCGCGCGGTTCTACATCGGCCAGGCCGATCACCTGCTACGCAAGATTGATCGCTCGATCCTCGCAGCCACCGTCGCGGCCCCCCGGAACAACGATTCGAAGATCGTGCTGTCGATTCGAAACATCGTGATCGATCCGGCGGTTTCCGACCAAATCTTCCAACTCCGGAAGCCCGACGACTTCACCGAGGCATCGCTCTCGGGAAGCAGTGTTCGCAAGTCACCGGCCCCACCGAAACCGCTCGCAACGCGTCCGCCCGAGCGAAGAGCGGCGTCGCCGGCCGCCCGATCACCGTCCGGCCTCCAGATGGGCGCCGATGCGCCGGATTGGACGCTGGCCGATGCCGATGGCAAAAAGGTCTCGCTCAAGGACCTTCGCGGCAAGGTGGTGGTGCTGGACTTCTGGGCCAGTTGGTGCGGCCCCTGCCGAAGGGCGATGCCGGGCGTTCAAAAAATTCATGAGCGACACCAGGACAAACCCTTCGCGGTCATCGGCGTCAACTGCATGGAAAACGGCCGAAATGCGAATCCCGCCGATCTTGCTAAGAACGAAGGCGCCAAGTACCTCCAGTTGCTGGAGGGCAACAGCGTCGCGGCCGACTACGGCGTGCGGGCGCTGCCGACCTTCTGCGTGATTGGCAAGGACGGGAAGGTCCTGTATCAGGCCGCCGGCTTCAATCCGGCGGACATCGAAAAGGCGATTGAAGCGGGATTGAAGTAGGCCAATGCGGCCTGGAGCCGGTTGAGGGGCGAATCCAACCGGCCCAGACGCACCATTGCCCCGAAAATGCGGAAAATCCTGTGATCAGAACCCTCTTCGGGGTGAACGGTTCGCGATGTAAATCCGTTATAGACAAGGGTCAGGAAGCTCCGGGCGGCCTCGGTAGACTCCGAATGCCCAACCCGAACGACAAGAGGCGAATGGCGGACATGAACAAGACTTGGCTTCTCGGATCATTCATCCCCCTCATCTTCGCGGCGGCCGCCGTCGCGGAGCTGAAGAAGGGTGATGCCGCTCCGCCGCTGGCGATCAAGCACTGGGTCAAGGGTGACGTCGTCGATCTGGCCGCCCGACCGGCCGGCAGCGTAACGGTCGTCGAATTCTGGGCGACGTGGTGCCCGCCCTGCCTGATGAGCATTCCGCATCTCTCCGAGATGAGCGACCATTTCAAGACCAAGGGCGTGACGTTCATCGGCGTCACCAGTGAAGACAAGGACACGGTCGAATCGTTCCTCAAGGACGGCTTCGACTCGAAGATGCGCTACACCGTCGCGGTCGACGACGGCGGCAAGACCCATGAAGCGTGGATGACGGCGGCCGGCCAGAAGGGCATTCCCTGCGCGTTCATCGTCAAGGACAACCGCATCGCCTGGATTGGCCATCCAATGGACAACCTCGACACACGCGTGGCCGATCTTTGCGGCGACACGGAGTACGCGAAGCAGAAGGAGCAGCTCAAGGCGCTCACGCTGAAGATCGCCGACGCCTCCGAAGCCGAGAAATGGCCGGAGATGCTGACCCTCATGGATGAGTATCTGCAGATCCAGCCGACCAGCGTCGGGCACCAGATGGCCAAGTACCACCTGCTTTTGGTCCGGCTGAAGAAGTCGGAGGAAGCGGCGAAGCATGCGCGGAGCTTTGTCGAATCGGCGACGGATGCCGACGCGCTCAACGCGCTGGCGTGGGCCGTTCTCGTGAATGAAGACTTCGAAGGCGCGAGGGATCTTGAACTCGCGGAACTGTCCGCGAAGAAATCGGTCGATCTTTCCCATGAGGGGTCCGCCCGGTCACTCGATACCTACGCGGCGGCGCTGGCCGCGGTCGATCGTCTCGCGGAAGCCGTCACGTGGCAGACCCGGGCGGTTGAAAAGTGCGGCGACGGCGAGCGCCGGCTCAGACGAGAATTGTCGAAAAAGCTCGCGGGTTATCAGAAGAAACTTGAGGCTGCAACAAGCACACAGGCACCATGAAATTCACTCGATACGCCATCATCATTGCCGTTCTCGGCATCGGCTCGACTGCAACGCTGTTCGCGGAGGAGCCCGATCCGATCGAGATTCTCAAGAAGGCCGACGCCGCCACCCGCGCGGTCAAGGCGTGCTCTTACAAGGCGGAGTTTCACGCCGAGGGCGATTTTTCGAGCCGCGTGCCGCGGATCACCGGCGAGTTCATCTGCCGCGACGCCCGGCCGGGCTTCTTTCTGAAGCTGATGGACAAGGATGAACCCGGTAAGCCATCGTTCAGGGCCAAGGTGGCTGTCTCGATGAAGCCATACGGCTCCGACAAGATTCGCCATCTCGACGTCTCAATCGACCACAAGACGGTGACGTTCATCGACGAAGATGACAAGTACTGGATGCAGCAGGATCTGCCGGCGGCGGGTCCGCTCCTGGAGTCCGCTGAATCGCTTTACATGTTCGAGTTTCTTCATCCCACGCCGTTCAGCGACGAGATCAACGCCGTCAAACGAAAGTACGAGGGCGAGAAGGAAGTCGAGGGCGTGCTGTGCGACGTCATCTACGTGAAGTACAATATTCACGCCCTTGAGGCGCGCTGGTACTTCGGCCGCGAGGATTCGCTGCCTCGCCGCGTCGAACGCATCTCCCGCCGGTTGGGTACGAAGAACATCCGCATTCTGACGATCTCCGATCTCGACCTTTCACCGGAACTGACCGCGGGCCATTTCCGACCGCCCTGCCCGGACGGCTTCGAGCGGCGAGTGCTGGTTGATCCATCTCGCGGCGAAAAGCTTCCCGTCAATCGCCCGGCGCCGGAGTGGGCACTCAAGACACCGGACGGCAAGGAAGTCGCCCTGAAGGATCTTCGGGGGAAAGTCGTCGTAATGAGCTTTTGGTCGACCTGGTGCGGTTACTGCAAGCTGTCGATGCCGGCGATTCAATCGATTCACGAAAAGTACGCCGACAAACCGGTGAAGGTCACCGGCGTCTGCTGCTGGGACGCCCAGGGAGATCCGGCCAAGTATCTCGCCTCGATGAACTACACGTTCAGCACCGTCGTGGACGGCGACAGGGTTGCCAAGGAGTACGACGTCAAGGGCCTGCCCACCTACTTCGTCATCGACCCCGATGGTAATATCGTCTATGCCCGATCGGGGCCGCTGGACCAGAAGGAACTCACCGCCGCCATCGACAAGGCACTGGCCGGTCTCAAGTAACGAGGCGCCACTCTTTACTGGGCCATGATCGAGAGCACCGCACCGTCGCTGTCGTTGAGAAGCGGCAGCAATATCAACCCACGCCCATCAGCCCGAGGCGTTCGCCGAACTTCGACATCAGCATCGATCGAATCACGGCATGCCGCGGGTCCTTCAGATTCGAATCGACCCGCAGCACATCCCCCGAGTCGCGCTGAGCCAGTCGCAGAATTTCCCCATCCTTCACCAGGTCCGCGACGCGAAGATCCGGCAGGCCGTGCTGCCGGACACCGAGCATCTCGCCCGGCCCGCGAATGCGCAGGTCCTCCTCGGCGATGCGAAACCCGTCCGTCGTCTCGACCAGCACATTCAACCGCTCGTTCTCCCCGCCGTGCGCCGAGCCGGTCATGAGCAGGCAGTATCCCTGCCGTTCGCCCCGGCCGACACGGCCGCGAAGCTGATGAAGCTGTGAGAGTCCGTAGCGCTCGGCGTGCTCGACCACCATGCATGTCGCGTTCGCCACGTCGATGCCCACCTCGATCACCGTCGTTGCAACGAGCACCTTGACGCGCCCGGCCACGAATTCACGCATGACCGTGTCGCGCTCATCCGCAGTCAAGCGGCCGTGAAGAAGGCCCACCTTGTGATCGCGAAATTCCACGTCGCGCAGCCGTTCAAACTCCGTGGTCGCCGCCCGCGCTTCGACCTTGTCCGACTCGTCGATAAGCGGATACACGACGTAGGCCTGCTCGCCCTGCTCGAGCCGCTGGCGGATGAACTCCCAGGCGGCCGGCTTCATCGACGGCAGCACCAGTCGCGTTTGAATTTTGCTGCGCCCCGGCGGCAGTTCGTCAATGGTCGTCACGTCGAGGTCGCCGAAGACGGTCATCGCCAGGGTTCGCGGAATCGGCGTGGCGGTCATGACGAGATAATGCGGCGCCGGGCCCTTGCTTCGAATAGCCGCCCGCTGGCGAACGCCGAAACGATGCTGTTCATCGATCACCACGAGGCCGAGCTTGGAAAACTGCACGTCTTCCTGGAGCAGCGCGTGCGTTCCCACGACGATGTCCAGCCGGCCGCCGGCGATTCGATCGAGCATTTCGCGACGCTCCCCCACGCGGAGCCCGCCGACGAGCAACGCATGCCGCACGCGGCTGCCTGCGAGATACCGTGTGATCGACCGGGCGTGCTGGACCGCGAGCAGTTCGGTCGGCGCCATCACCGCCACCTGCATCTTGTTCGCCACTGCCACCAGTGCGGCATACAGCGCCACCACCGTCTTGCCGGAGCCCACGTCGCCCTGGAGCATCCGGTTCATCGGCCGGGTCGCCGCGAGATCAGCCGAAATCTCCTTCACCGCGCGCTCCTGCGCTTTCGTCAGCGCGAAGGGAAACCGCTTGCGAATTCGGTCGTCGATCTCCTCGCTGCACTTGAGCGATGTGGCCGTCGATGCCTGCATTCGCGTACGCCGCGCCAACTGCGTCGCGAGTTGCAGAAGAAAAAGCTCGTCGTACGCCAGACGGTGCCGCGCCCGGTCGAATGCCGCATCGCCCGACGGCCGGTGAGTCGCCTCGAGCGCCCAGCGTCGCGGGACGAGGTCGCGCGCCTTCATGTGATCCTGCGGATACCACTCTTCGACGAGCGAGAGCATCAGGTCGAGATTCGA
Organism: uncultured Planctomycetaceae bacterium; assembly: GCA_938008425.1. Taxonomy (GTDB): domain Bacteria; phylum Planctomycetota; class Phycisphaerae; order UBA1845; family UTPLA1; genus JADJRI01. The sequence continues at coordinate 6,147 of CALLKH010000536.1, forward strand.
GTTGATGATCCGGGCGATCTGTTCGCTCGAGAGCATCGACGTCGCGGGATAGACGCCGGCCACGCGTGCGGGTTCGCCCTCATCGACCGGCGCGGCGTCGCCGCCCAGTACGATGATCTTCGGGTTCACAAGCTGCGGAAGCTGTTTGAATCGTCCGACCTTGCCCGTCGCACGAACGATCGCACCCTGATGAATCTGATCCGCCATCCATGGCGCGTTGAACCAGATCAAATTGCATCGCCCGGTGTTGTCGGTCAGCGTGGCGGAGATGGTCCGCCCGCGACGGCCGAACTGCGACCGCGCGGCGGTGATCTGCCCGACGATCGATGCCGACATGCCCTCGTCGAGATTCTCGATCAGCCGCGCTTCGGTGCGCTCATGCCGTACGGGAACGTATTCGAGCAGATCGCCGATGGTGCGAATCCCGAGCCGCGCCAGCGCCTCGGCGCGCCGCGGACCGACGCCCGGCAGGTACTGCACCTGGTCCGTCAATCGAAGTGTTCGGCCCGTTGCCGCCGTCATGGGATGATCAGCTTCATTCCGACGGGAAGATTGGTCGGATCGGTCACGCGCCGACGATTGGCGACCAGGATCTTCCGCCACTGGCGGTTGCTCCCGTAGTACATTTCCGAAAGGCTCCAGAGCGTCTCGCGCGGGCGAACCACATGAATCCGCCCTGGAACAAGCGTCAGATCGATCTCATCCGATGCCGAGGCGCCGCCTGCACTGGCCTGCTTCGTGTCGGCGCCGCCGGCGTCGTCAGCCGGATTCGGCTTGCCGCAACCCGTGACGGTCACAAGCATCAGCAGCGCGCAACCGCATGCCGCGATCGCGGGCGAGAACTTGAACCGAGGTCGGCGCGAAGCCAACGACGCCGGGACGACAGATGCGAACTGGCCGTCTGAGATCATGGCCCGCATCATAACATGTTCCCGTCTGAGTCGTGAATGCGCTTCCGTCCGGTTTGACCTCATCTCGGGCCACCGTAACAATGAACTCTGATCAATAACACTTGGAATCGCACCATGGGAGTCTGTTCATGTCATTGCTTGTCACCGGTACCGTTGGAATCGACACCGTAGAGACCCCGCAAAAGCGCGTCGATGACGTTCTCGGCGGATCGGCCTTTCACTTCGCACTGGCGGCCGGTCTCGTCGGTCCGGTGCGCCTGGTGGCGGCGGTCGGCGAGGATTTCCCGGCGGAGTGCCGCGCGACCTTCGACGGCACCGAGGTCGATCTGGCGGGGCTGGAGGTTCGCAAGGGCTCGAAGACCTTCCGCTGGCACGGCAAGTATTTCGACGACATGAACCAGCGCGAGTCGATCCGCACCGATCTAAACGTCATCGCCGAAGCGCCCCCGCCGGTGCCCGAAGCCTATCGCGACTCCGCCTATGTCTTCCTCGGCAACACCCATCCCGCCGTGCAGCGAAATTTCATCGAGCAGCTTAGAGGCGCCAAGCTCATCGTCATGGACACGATGGACCTCTGGATCAACACCGCCCGCGAAGATCTCCTGAAGACTCTTCGACTGGTCCACGGCGTGGTCATGAACGACAGCGAGGCGCGGCTGCTGACCGAGCAGCGCGACGTTTTGCCGGCCGCGCGGGACATTCTCGCCCTCGGACCGAAACTCGTCGTCATCAAGAAGGGTGAACACGGCGCGGTGCTGGTGACGGCCGACGAGGTCATCGCCCTTCCGGCCTACCCGACGGACAAGGTGGTCGATCCGACGGGCGCGGGCGACAGCTTCGCCGGTGGCATGATGGGCTACCTGGCGTCAGTCAATCGACACGACGTGTCGGCGCTGAAAAACGCCATGGCGTACGGCGCCTGCATCGCCTCGATCTGCATCGAGGACTTCTCCAGCTTCGCACTGAAGCGATCGACGAAGAATGACGTGAACACCCGCCTGCGGCAGTATCGCGACATGCTTACGATTGATGAGGTGAAGTGAAAATAAATCGAAAGCGCGCTCCCAACACCGTTTAGAGCAATTCACGATTGGGCGAATCCGGTGTTGACGAAGCTTCAGGCCGCTTCAGCGGTCTTTCCCGAAGGGCCATAGGCCAGTCGTTTACGACTGGTTCGCCGCATTGGCACTTTACAACGTTGAGTCGACTCGGATTCGAGCCCGCTTCAGCGCGCTTCTCTCCCGCCTTCAGGCAGTCTCACGGATACCATCGCCGGCGCCTGAAGGCCGCCGAAGTTCGGTAAGCGCGTTGAAACGCGCTAGCGTGGTCGCGCGACGCTGAGCACCAGTCGTAAACGACTGGCCTGAGGCCCACCTTCGGTGGGAAAGGCCGTTGAAACGGCCTGATTCAACGCCGACTTCTTTACGCGAGTTCTACGGTCGTGTAGAGCCGACACCATAGCCCGCTCCGCCGTCAATCGTGAGGCCAAATTCTGGCGGCTTCACTCATTCGCGAAGTGCGCTAGCCCAGCCTCGTCAGAGGCAGGGTGACAGCGTGAGCGTGTCAGCTCATTTCATCATCAAAGTCCAGCTCGTTGGCATTCTCACCGACATACGGATTCGTCGTTCGCTCACGGCCGATCGTCGTGACGGGGCCGTGGCCCGAATGAACGACAGTCGCGTCGGGCAGCGTGAGCAGCTTCTCGCGGATGTTCTGAATCAAATCGCGGCCGTTACTGTGATGAAAATCCATTCTCCCGACGGAGCCGGCAAAGAGCGCGTCACCCACGATGACGATTCCCGCCTTTTCGCAGTACAAACTACGGCTGCCCGGCGCATGGCCGGACGTGTCGAGCGCCTTCCAGGCGATGCCGTCGAGTTCCAGCGTCGCACCCTCCGGCAGATCAACGGTGTCATAGTCGCCGATCACCAGCGGCGCTCCATAAGCCTGCGAGAGATTCTCACCCGGGTCGGTCAGCGCGGGCTTCGCGGCGGCCGCGATGTGAATCGGCAGCGTCGGGAACGCGTCCATGATCTCCGGCACGCCGGCGATGTGATCGAGATGGCCGTGCGTGAGAATGAGCGCCTCGGGCTTCAGCTTGTGCTTGTTGATATGGGCGACGATTCGCGACGGCGTCGGCGCAAGGCCCGGATCAACAATCCAGCAGGGCCCCTCGTCGCGAACCCAGACGATGTACGCATTTTCGCCGAAGGACTGATCGGTAACCGTTGAGAGATGTATCTTTTTTTCAACCATTGGATTGCTGGCTGCGCGGCGTCGATGCTTGTGAGTGTTCCGGGCGAGTCCAGAATGCTCAAACCGGAAGCGGGAACCGATTCCCCCTGTGACGCAACATGATAAATACGCCTACTCGGTTCCAACGTAGCCGATCACTTCGCCGCCGTCGAGAACCAGAATCGCACGGTTTCGCACGTAGAACCCGCCGAACGAGCCGAGCGGCTCCGTGACCAGCGGCCCCTCAGGCGTGAGCGGCAGCGAACGGCCGTCTGAAAGTGAATAGCGCGTCAATTCAAACCGCTGCGACGGCGCATCGGCCACGAACGGAGCCGGACCGGCGCCGGTCGGCTCGCCTTTCACGGGCGCGATCAGCAGCACCGAGTCGCTCGTGAGCGCCGGCGTCTGCCAGCGCATCTCCGGCGGATCGGCGGCTGTCCACAGGTGTCGCCCGTCTGCGGCGTCGAAGGCGAGCAGTGAATCACGCGAGGCCGCGATTAGGTGTTCCCCCGCGAGCCCGATCCAGATGCTGTCGCGATCGTCGCGGCCGATCGGCTCGGTCTGCCAGAGCCGCCGACC
>CALLKH010000537.1 GCA_938008425.1 uncultured Planctomycetaceae bacterium
GGCTTCGCGCTTGAAAAAGCCGCCGGGAAACTTGCCGGCGGCGTACATCTTCTCACGATAATCGACCGAGAGAGGGAAAAAGTCGATTCCCTCGCGGGGGGATGCCGTCACAACGGCACTGAGAACCATTGTCTCGCCGTAGGTGACCAGGACCGCGCCGGCCGCCTGCTTCGCCAGTTTTCCCGTTTCGATCTTGAGGGTTCGACCGCCGATGTCCCCCTGAACACTGTGTATCGCCATATTCGCTTACGCCTGTTACTCTGACTGACCCAACAATTCCGACAATGGCCGATTCGTGCGAACCGGCTCAACATGTATAAAAAGCCGCCGCCGAGGGAAGGCCGACGCTGAAAAGCGATCGGGCCGAACTCCCAGGGGAGCTGCGAATTCGCCATGAGGCGCAAACAAGGCGCGCCGTATGACGCAAAGTGTTACGGGGGTGAAGAGGAGAGACGCGAGGCAAACTCTCGAAGTGAAAAGTCGATGCCGACAACCGCTTACTTTCGAAGGCCGAGGCTGTCGATCGTCTTCTGATAGCGGTCGCGATCCGTGCGCGTCAGGAACTTGAGCAGACTGGATCGCGCTCCGACCATCTTCAGGAGGCCTCGTCGAGAAGAGTGATCCTTCTTGTGAGTCTTGAGGTGCTCGGTGAGTTGCTGGATCCGGTTCGTCAACAGTGCAACCTGTACTTCCGGCGAACCCGTGTCTTTGTCGTGCCGGCGATACTGGGTCACCACGTTCTGCTTGATTTCGTCCGTCAATGGCATCTCGAACCGACGCTCCTCGACTGTGTGGCTGCTCTACTGCACCGCGACTGTGAGCCAATCTCACAGCCCTCGTTCGTCACCCACCTGTCTAACTTTGGCATGAGATTAGTGGAGAAGCCGAAATCCTGCAAGGCGCGTGCCGAAATCACATTTGGCCGTCGACCCCGGACCCCTCAAGCCCATCAAATCCGCCCGGCGGCGCCGTCAGCTCACCCCGGACAGGACATACCGCGCGGGCCCCATCGGCCACATTAAGCCTCTGCGGCAACGAAACTTACCACCGCTCCGGCTCGGTGTAATCCCGGCCGATCAGGCGGGCAGCGCATTCGATCAGCCGCTCGGTGGCGAAAGGCTTGTTGATGTAGTCGTCCACCCCGAGGCTGCGGGCGTACAGCTCGTGCCGCTTACCCTCGTTGGCCGTGATCATGATGATGTACGGCTTGGTCCCGGGCTGCGGATTCGGCTTGATCGATTCGATCACCACGAAACCGCTCTTCCGCGGCATCATCATGTCGAGAACGATCAGGTCGGGCTTGAGCCGATTGGCCATCTCAACCGCCTTGTTCCCGTCGTTTCCCGTCATGACCTTCGCGCCGCTGGCTTCGAACGCCAGGCGGCAACTCGTCAGAATGTCCTGATCGTCATCCACGACCAGTACGTTTAAGCCTTCAAGATTCGCCGGCATGGGTGGCTCTCCTCAATAATGGATGCTGCGAGGCGGGAATGACAATCCGCTCGACCGACTCGGGCGACCCGACATCGGCCGGATCGTATTCCCGCATGATCTTCGTCCCCCGGCGTCTTCTCTCATCGATGAAACGACTGCGGCGGTGAGCGAATTTCGGAGTATACGAACAGGGTTGCGGGCAGGCAAGCGGCCGATGACGTCATCGACGCAGCGGCCCTATATACTAGGCCCCATGACCACACGGCTTCAAACGACAGCGCCCCTGAACCAGCACATTTCTCAGGCCCGAAGCGGCGTCGAAACGCGGCTCCCTCGCCCCGCCGCCGCGATCACCGGCCTGCTGCTCGCCCTTGCGTGTCTCACCGGCTGCCCGGCCACGCAGACCCTCCCCGACCAGGCGCCGATCCAGGAACTTGCCGAACCCGGCCAGAACCGGGCTTACCTCCTTTACGTTCCGAGCATCTACACCAAGGAGCGCAACTGGCCGCTCGTCGTGGCCTGCCACGGCACGTGGCCCTACGACTCGGCCGAGGCCCAGATGCGCGAGTGGGCCAAGTTCGCGGAATACGAGGGCATCATCGTCGCCGCGCCGAAGCTCGTCTCCAGCAAAGGCGATTTCCCGCCGCCGGCCGTGCAACAGATCGAACAGCAGGAGGAGGATGAACGGGCGATCGTCTCCATGGTGGCCGACATTCAGCGCCGCTATTCGGTCGATCAGTCGAAGATCTTCCTGACCGGCTGGTCGGCGGCCGCGTACCCGATCCTCTACACCGGCATTCGCCACCCTGACATTTTCCGGGCGATGTTCATTCGCCAGGGCACGTTCAACGAAGACTTCATGCCGCTCGCCGGCGCACAGATCAGCAAGTGGCAGCAGATCAAACTGACCTACGGCCGCAACGACTTTCTGCGCGACCAGGCGGTGGCCTGCGCGAAGTGGCTGCGTGACAACGGCGCGTGGGTCGAGGAGCAGGAACTCACGGGCGCGCATCGACGCACCGATCCGAAATTCGCGTGGGACTTTTTCGAGAAGATCATCCGCGAACGGCCGTGGATTCAAATCAACGCATCCCGCCCGCACGGCGGTGAGCCATTGGCGATGTCGTTTCGCGTGGAAACCTCGCCGCAGCTCTTGAAACAGAAGTGGCTCTTCGGCGACGGCCACGAGTCCTACGCCGAATCGCCGACGCACGTCTACGAAAAGCCGGGGCGGTACAAGGTTCGCGTGAACGTGTCGCTTGAGGGTGGGAAGACCTACACGCGGACGAAGCAGGTCAACGTCGTACGGGTACTCGGAGCGCCGGACTGATCGAACGTCGATGCACGATGACGCACCGAGCGCCATTCGCATGACACACGACTTTTCCCCATGCGATGCCCTTGCCGACCAGAGCCCCGAGCTCTGCTCGGGGTCGTCGGGCGCCGTGCTCGAACACCATCAGGCCGCCGCGCGAAGAATGAAAAGTAGAATGTCCCTATTATTAC
>CALLKH010000538.1 GCA_938008425.1 uncultured Planctomycetaceae bacterium
AGTAATCGCCGAAGGACCAGTTGCCGAGCATCTCGAAGAACGTGTGGTGATAGGTGTCGTGGCCGACGTCGTCGAGGTCGTTGTGCTTGCCGCCGGCGCGAATGCACTTCTGCGTGTTCGCGGCGCGGGTCGGCATGCCGGGGGTCGCGCCGGGCCACTTGTCGACGTCGGGCGCCTGCTGGCCGAGGAAGATCGGCTTGAACTGGTTCATGCCGGCGTTGGTGAACATCAGCGTGGGGTCATCGACCGGCACGCAGGGCGACGACGGCACGAAGGTGTGGCCGCACTTCTCCTGGAAGAACTCGATGAACTGTCGGCGGATGTCGGCGGCGCTGGGCTGGGGCATGCTGAAATACTCGTTGGTTGTGCTGTCACGGCGCCCGGCGTTCGACGCGGGGCGCCCGCGATGATCGAAAAGACGTCAATCTAAGGGCGAAATCGCTTCGCGGCAAAGGTCGCCTTCGAAGGTGACATTCGGCTCACCCATGTGATAAACTGGGGGCAAGGCGGGCATAGGACAACGGCGGCTCCCACGGCTCGGAGCCCTGCGAATCGAGCGCATCAGCAGCATTACCCACATTCCCGAAGGGAGAAACGCCATGCGCGGCATCACCTCCGGCGTGACATTGCTTCTGGCCTGCACCAGCATCGGCCTCTACCCCGGTGTGTCTCATGGCGTGGGTCCGGACCTGGCGATCGGCGGCATCGGCGAAACGATGACGCACGGCGACGCCCCGCCCGTCATCTACACCCTCTCCGGCAGCTCGGACATCGCCTACATCTTCAACTTCCTCACCTGCAACCTCGGCGACGCGCCCGCCAGCTTCCAGACCAATCCGCCGTTGCACCCGGCCACGGGGCAGAGCATGTTTCGCCTCAAGGGGGGCCGGTTCGAGCAGATCGGCGTCTCATGGATTCATCACAACTACTGCGCGTTGCAGAATAATTTCTGCAACACCTGCACGCCCTCGCAGAACTGCGGCTTCCTCGGGGTCGGCTGCACCACCATCAACAGCGCCGGCAATGCCGGCAGCATGCTCGCGCCGCGGTCGCAGATCAACGCCGCGGCGGGAACATTTCAGTTTCCTTCGCCCATCACCTCCGGCGGGATACCCACGTCGCTCGACGGCCGAATCCGCGTGCATCGATCCGACATCGCGCCGGCGTCGAATCCCGGCGCCCTTTACTTCGTCGAAGCGTCCTTCACCGCGGCGGACGATGCGAATCCGTACAACAACGCATCGCATCGACAAATCGGGTTCACAACGAACCTGACGGTCTTCTCTCCAAACGGCCCCGGCGGCACCGTGATCGGCAACCCGGCCATCTTCGCGTGGCAGGCGGCCGACGCGACGGTGGAGCTTGACCCCATCGTGATCCCCAACGAAGGCGGCCCCGGGCACGACGGGGTCTTCTGGATCGGCTCGAAGGTCACCGAGGTTTCCGACAGCCAGTGGGATTACGAGTACGCCGTGTACAACCTGAGTTCGGACTGTTCCGGCGGAGCATGGACGATCCCGGTTCCCGCGGGCGTTACCGTCACCGATGTGGGATTCCACGACGTCGACTACAGCGGCCCTGAACCGGTCGACGGCACGGACTGGGCCGTGACGTCTTCGGCCGGGCAGATCCACTGGAGCACGCAGAGCTTCGACGAGAACCCGAATGCGAACGCCATTCGCTGGGGCACGCTCTACAACTTCAGATTCTCGGCCAGTACGCCGCCCGTCGAAGGGCCGGCGACGCTGGGGCTCTTCAAAAACTGCGGCGATCCAACCCTGATGGTGCAGGTGCCGACACCGTCCGCACCCACAACCTGCCACTGCCCCGGCGACGTCAATGCCGATGGCGCGGTCAACGCATCAGACCTTCCGAGATTCGTGGCGATGTACCTCGGTGTTGAATCGGCGTCACCGTGTGCGGATGGCGCCACGCCGACGAACGGCGATTTGGATGATGATGACGTGCAGGCGTTTGTCGAGGCGATTCTCTCCGGCACAGCCTGCCCATGAGCGGGCTCGACAGCGAAACGCCGGTCAGTGTCCCGAACCGGTGACCTGAACCCCGATGATGCCGACCACGATGAGGCCAAGCGAAATCACCTTGAGGGTGCTCACCGGCTCCTTGAAGTAGATGAACCCCACGATCGCAATCAGCGCCACGCCGCTGCCGGCCCAGATCGCATAGACCACGCCCACGTTGTTCAAACGCTTGGTGACGATCGCGAGAAAGACGACGCTCAGGACGTAGAGCACCGACATGACGACGGTCGGCTTCCATCGCGTGAGCCCGTCGGAGAGCTTCATTGCGATGGCCCAGCCGGCTTCGCAGATGATGGCGAGCACCAGGTAGAACCAGACCATGGCCGGATCGTAGCGGCAAGCCCGGGTACGGGCCATTCGCATCACCGCGCCGCGCGACTCTCATCCATCAGAAAGTCGGCAGCCGCGGCGCTGGGCGCTGTAGGGTGTCGATCGACAGAGCCCGTTGGTGCGCCGCGAACTGCCGAGTTTGAGCCTCAGGGAGTTGATCTCAGTTCGATGATCACTGCGAACCCGTCGCGATCGGCGCGCGGACAGAGGGCCTCGAGTGCGCAGTTCATCCCATGGCGGACCGGCCCCTCTCTCTCATAAACGTGATCACCCGCCCAAACCCTTGCCGCGACCGCAGACGTGAACGATCCGGCCGCTGAGGCGGGCTCGACGCGCAAATCCTGCCCGTCCAGCCGCCTGTCGTATCCTGCCGATAATTCAGGAGATACATTCGCCGGCCCGGCGAACACTCGACGAACATAACCTTCGGTTTCAGAGATGCTAACCGCTGAACCGAAGTACTCGCCCAAGGAGTCGTGACCCACGTGACCCCTGAAGAACGACGCGCGCTGGTGTTCAGGAACTGCCGCCTGATTGGAATTCTTGTCTTCTATGCCTTCGCATGGGTCAGCCTGCTGACCTATAGCCCGCTGGACTATCCCAACACGGCGGTCTGGCCGGCCTCAAACCCGCCGCACAACGCGTGCGGCCCGATGGGGGCGTGGCTCGCGTTTCAACTCATGTACTATCTCGGCGTCGGAGCGTATCCGCTGGCTTTCATGCTGACGCTGGCCGCCGTCATGCAACTCATGCGACGGCGCATCCGCGATATCGCGTTGCGATCGACCGGCCTGCTCATGATCGTCTGCATCACGTCGGCCGCGGCTTCTCTGATCGATCCCACGCCGACCGACGGCCTCGTTGAAGGCCGCGGCGGCATCGTCGGCATCGCCCTGGCCGAGTTTCTTAAGACCAACCTTCAGACGTTTGGCGCCACGCTGGTGGTCGCGACGGTTTACATCGTCGGATTCCTGCTCGCAGCGGATGAGGTGCTGATCTTCCTGCCGCGCCTGATGCGCTGGTGCCGCGAGCGAGCGATGGAAGCCATCGCCGCGCTGCGCGGAGCGGGGCAGGTGCGTCGAACGCTGGCGCCGGTCCTGATTGGCGCGGGCAGTAACGCGCCGGTGGTCATTCCGCCGAATCCGCGGCGCAAGAAATCGCAGCCGGCCAAACCCGAGCAGACGCCAACCGAGGACGCCGCGACCGACGAAGAAGATCTGGTCGAAACCGAAGAGCCGGCGGCGGGCGAGGAAGCAGTCGAATCCGCCGAGGCGGACGAGATCGACGAATCTGCAGCCGACGCCGAGGACGCTGCCGAGGATTCGACGGCGGAAGAAGAAAAGGACAGTCCCATCAATCGCGAGCTTGTCATTCGCATGCTCAACCGCGATCGGGCGCAGGGCAAGATTCCGCCGAGCGCATGGCCGAAGGAGCTGGGCGACTACGTGCTCCCGCCTCTGACGCTGCTGGGCGATCCTGAAGTGAAATTCAGCGAATCGCAGGAGACCGTCGTGCGCGAGAAGGCGGAGATCCTGGAGCGCACGCTTCAGGACTTCCGCATCGACGTTCGCGTCGTCGAAATCGACACCGGCCCGGTGATCACCATGTTCGAGCTGGAGCTGTCGGCCGGCACCAAGGTCAGCCAGATTTCGTCGCTGTCGAACGACATCGCCCGGGCGCTGAAGGCGACGGCCGTTCGCGTCGTCGCGCCGATTCCCGGCAAGAACACCGTCGGGATCGAGGTGCCAAACTCGGACAAGGAGAAGGTCCGGATCAAGGAACTGATCATGCTCGGCGGCATCCGGCCGACGAAGATGGCGCTGCCGGTCTTCATCGGCAAGGACGCCAGCGGCAATCCGCTGATCCAGGACATCGCCCGCATGCCGCACATGCTGGTCGCCGGCACGACGGGTTCCGGAAAATCGGTCGCGATCAACACGCTGATCATGTCGATTCTCATGACCCAGCGGCCCGATCACGTGAAGCTGATCCTGGTCGATCCAAAGGTCGTCGAGCTTTCCATCTTCAAGGAGATTCCGCACCTGATGTGTCCGATCGTCACCGACATGCAGAAGGCCTCGATGATTCTCGAGTGGGCGACGCAGAAGATGGACGAGCGCTACGAACTGCTGGCCGAAGCGGGCGTTCGCGACATCAAGGACTTCAACGCCCTCGGCAAGGAGAAGATCTACGCCCGGTTCCAGCCGGCGACGGAAGAGGAAAAGATGCAGATCCCCACGCATCTGCCCTACATCCTCATCGTGATCGACGAACTCGCGGACCTCATGATGACCAGCGGCAAGGAAGTCGAACTCTTCCTGAGCCGCCTCGCCCAGAAGAGCCGCGCGGTCGGTATTCATCTCGTCGTCGCGACCCAGCGGCCGCAGGCGAACGTCGTCACCGGCCTCATCAAGAGCAACCTGCCCTGCCGAATGGCGTTCCGCGTCGCGAGCCGGATGGACTCGCGCATCGTGCTCGACCAGAACGGCGCCGAGGTGCTCATGGGCGAGGGCGACATGCTCTTTCTTCCGCCGGGCTCCTCGAAACTCGTCCGGGCCCAGGGCACTTACATCGAGGATGACGAACTTCGCGCGGTGCTGGTCGATCTGTCGGAGAAGGCTCAGCCGCAGTTCCACCATGAATTGCAGCGACTCACGCCGGGGGCCTCGGACAACGACGGCGAGCGCGATCCGCTCTTCGACAAGGCGGTCGATTGCATTGTTGCCAGCGGCCGCGGGAGCGTCAGTCTGCTCCAGCGCCGGCTCGAAGTGGGCTACTCGCGTGCAAGCCGGCTCATCGAGCAGATGGCGGCTGCGGGCATCGTGGGCGACTACAAGGGCTCGCAGGCCCGCGAGGTGCTCATCACCGAAAAGGAATGGACCGAGATCAAGAAGCAGCGTGACAACGAACTCGACAGCGGCGGCTTCCGCGGCGACATGGACGCGGCGGACGACGACATGTACGGCACGGCCGATCTGGATGATGACGACGGCGTGCCCGATCTGATCGACGAGGAAAGCGACATTCGCGGATAAGCATCGGCCGCGCACACCTTCGGTAAACAGAACGGGCCTCGACAGTGTGTGCTGTCGAGGCCCGTTGTTGTTTATCGAAGTGAAAGCCGGAGCGATCGGCTACTTGTCCCGAATGATCTTGCTGACGCCCTCAATCGATTGCCGAAGTTGAACGAGGTAGTTCGTCCACTCGACGTCGTATCGGAGTTCCTGATGAACCGCGCGCAGTTCGTGGAACCGGTGGATGGCCTTACTCAGCATTCGCATGCCTCTTTCGATGCTCACCAGCGCCTGTCGAATTTCTTCGGGCGAAAACTCACTGCCCGAATCGGCCGCCGCCTTGGGTGCGTTACTCTCGCTCATCGCAATTCTCCCGTCATCACCGCCCGGCCCGGGGCGAAACCCTGATCCTGGTCGCGATGCTCAATTCTAACGCCCGAGGCGTTCGCACCCAATAAGGCCCGAGCGCATCCCGCCGATCGGCCGGGCATCGACGGTCGTGCCTCGATACTCACCATCTGCGGCGACGGGCCAAGGCCTCCTTCAGTGTGACGAACCCGCGGGGGTGATCGGCTTCACGCCCGGAATCTTCTCCGCGCCGTTACCGTTCGGAATAGTGACCCCGTTGGCGGCGAGGGACGCCATGCGATCGGCCGTTCCGCCGTTCACCTCGGCTCTGCGGAACTTCGCCGTGAGATTCTCCCAGTCCATGACGAGCCGGCCGCCGGTCGCCTCATGCTGTACCTCCCAGCTGATCAGGAGATCGAGGCAGGCGTGGTCGACGTAATCGAGGTCCTCCATGTGAACATGCAGTTCCCGCGATGGCGCGACCCGCTCCAGCGCCGCGGCCAGTTTGGGCAGGCGAACGAATGTGGCCGATCCGTGCAGATAGAGAATCGTCCGATTCTGGCCGGGCTGGTCGAGCAGTTCGGTCTGAAGATGCGAAAAGGTGTAGAGCAGTTTCGCGGCCGAGAGGCCGATGCCGATGAGCACGCCGGTGAGTAAGTCGGCGACGACGATCATGGTGACGGTCGCGAGAAAGATCGCCACTTCGCTCTTGCCGTACTGGCGAAGGTCCTTGAGCGCCTTCCAGTCAATCAGCTTGTAGCCCGTGAACACAAGAATGGCCGCGAGCGCCGCGGTTGGAATGCTCCTCAGCACGAATGGCAGCGCGGAGACGAAGATCAGCAGCCAGAGGCCGTGAAGAATCGCCGAGAGCCGCGTCTTTCCGCCGGCATCGACGTTGGCGGCGCTGCGAACGATGACGCCGGTCATGGGCAGCGCGCCGACCGCGCCGCAGATCATGTTGCCGATGCCCTGGGCGGCGAGTTCGCGGTCGTAACGCGTTCGCGGCCCCGTATGAAGCTTATCCACGGCTGTGGCACAGAGGAGCGTCTCGGCGCTGGCGACGAATGCGATGGCCAGACCGGCCAGAATCACCTGGCCGTCAATCAGCTTCAGCAGCGCCGCGCCGGTCGGCAGCGTAATTTCCTCCCAGAGGCTTTCGGGAATCTCCACGCGATTGATTGCCAGCCCGCCGAAGTAGGCGATGCAGGTGCCGACGATGACCGCGACGAGCTGACCCGGAATGAGCTTCAGCCTTGTCTTGCGGAGTGCCTTCCAAATCAGAATGACAGCAATGGTGCTCAGCCCCACGATCGCGGCCCAATGGTGATTCGATTCCGAAGCGGGCGTAAGTCCCTTCACGATCGACTCGGGAATCGAGATGATGTTCATGAGTCCCGTGCCGCGCGCCTTGTCGTCGACCATGACATGAAACTGGCTCGCGAAAATCAGAATTCCGATGCCGGTCAACATGCCGCGGATCACCGCGGGAGACACCGCGCGGAACCACTGGCCGAACTTCATCAGCCCGGCCGCGAGCTGTACGCCGCCGGCGATGAGAACCGCCATGGCGAGGACAACCATGCCCTCCCGCTGCACGATTTCATAGACCATGACGGCCAGTCCGGCCGCCGGCCCGCTGACCTGAAGCTGCGCCCCCGAGAAGCATCCGACAATCAGACCGCCGACGATGCCGGTGATCAGACCCGCCACCGGCGGTACGCCGGAGGCCAGCGCGATACCCATGCACAGCGGCAGCGCGACAAGAAACACGACGATCGATGCAAGAAAATCGCTCTTTACATGACTGAATAGACCGGGCACCGCAGCGCCCGAATTAACCTGATTCATACTTGTTCGCTCCCTTTGGTTGTGTTCTTCACTTGATTGCGTTTCGACTGCAATCCCGATCAGATCACACGTTCGGGCTGCGACTGAACCGACGGATACGCCTGCACCGGCGGCATTTCAGACAACGGAATGAACTGGCCCTCTTCCGGATTGAACGCAAACACATCACCCGTCTCGATCTTGTAGACCCAGCCGTGCAGATTCACGCTCTTTGAGGAGATGGCGGCCGCGACGGTCGGGTGGGTCTTCAGGTTCTCGAGCTGGACGAGCACGTTCTCCTCGACGGTCGCGGTATGCAGCGCCCCGCCCTCCAGGTGCGGATACTTGTCTCGCATGATTCGGCGCGTGGACTCGGCGCTTTCGAGCCAGCTGCGCATCGCCGGCAGATCCTCGGCGATTTTCGGATTGATGACCGCCGACATCGCGCCACAGTGGGAATGGCCGCAGATGATGATGTCGCGAACTTTCAGAACTGCAACCGCAAATTCAATGGTCGCCGCCTCACCCGATTTGGCCGCGGCGCCATAGGGCGGAACAATGTTGCCGGCGTTTCTCATAATGAAGAGGTCGCCGGGCTCCGTCTGCGTAATCAGATTCGGATTGATTCGTGAATCCGAACAGGTGATGAAGAGGGCCATCGGATTCTGACCCTTGGCCAGCTTCTCGAACATCTCGCGCTGATTGCCGAAGATGTCCTTCTGAAAATTGTGAATGCCCTGAACAAGTTTCTGCATGGTGCGTCGCTCCTGGCCGGAATGTCCGGCGATGAATCTCATCTAAAGCCGCGGCGATGGATCACGGTCGAGGCGAATTCCCCTGGGGCCGCGAGGCCGCGTGAGAATGCACCAGGCCGGATGATCTTCAAACCCGGGCGTCAATCGCTCATTCGAATAAACTGGGATTTGAGAGAATCGAACGCGAGGGACTCCGGGATACGACGCATGCGGCTGACCGCCGGTCAGAACCCGCCGGAACCGGCAGGCCTACCCTGAAACGCCCTGTCTCGCGCGAAGATGAGATTCAACAGCGCAGAAAGGCGCCCAGTCCGTTTTGCTTATCGAGAACCCGACGCGCCATGACCGTCAGCCGCGACGGCCCGCGTGACACACTGTCGCCGAGATGCTGGCTTGAGGCCGCATTCTGGCACCGGGGCATCCGCAGCCGAATCGTGCGGCTACTCAGCGACTCCGGCACGGCGATGGTACAGCGAAGCTCCTCTTCAACGAGCGGGGCCTTGGACTCTTCCTCGGTTCGCCCGGTGGAGCCCAGGCCGGTGCGGGCGAAATTCGGCGATCCCAGGACGCCAAACACGACAACCAGCCCAAGAACGCCGACCCGCCACGTCCTGCTGCGGGGCGATCGCCCACCGGTCGTCCTGAGATTTCGGAAGAGTAGTTCCATGGGTTTCTAAGATCGACGGCGCGCCGGAAAATCAGTTGGCAATCTCTCCAATGAGCGGCCGATTTGCTTCGAAGCGGCCATTATAGGTCAGGAGCCCAGAATTGGCCACTGACCAGCATCCGATGCAGAATCAGCTCTAGACCTACAGACGTTGTACCTCCGGGGATACTGTCAGTTCGCGGCGCACAGCCGCATCTCGTGCGGAAAAGCGGGGCCCGGATGCCGAAATCGCTGCGCGGATGTCGCCGGAGACATTATTTTCGGGCATTGGAAGCCTGATTCCGAGAACCCCGAAAACCATCAATGGCGTTATTCGGCTCATCGATCGAGCACGAACCGAACTGCCTTCTTCAACTGGGCCTCGGAGTCGGGCGGGAATCCGTGCCCCACGCCCTTGAAGATCACCATGTTGACCGACGCTCCGGCCCGGCTGAAGCGATCCTTGGCCTGCTCGTTGGCCTTGATCAACTGGGAGTTGTCGTCCTCGCCGATCATGATGTAGAGATGCATCGATTTGAACCGGTCGCCGGCAAACTCGGCCTCGGATTCCGGCCGGAAGTGGCCCGCCACCGGGATGATTCCGCAGAATGCGTCCGGATGTCGCAGTGCAAGCGCATAAGCAACCCAGGCGCCCTGACTGAATCCGGCCAGCGCCACCCGGTCCTCATCCACCTCGTATTGATCCATGGTCTTATTGATCGCCTTCATGACGTTGCGATCGATCACATCCAGATCGGCGCCCCACTGAAATGAACCGCTGCCCTCGCCGGCTTCCCAGGTTCCCTGCGGCGTGAGGAGGATTGCGCCAGACGCGGCGGCGGCGTCTTTCCAGCGTTCTATCGCCCGGTCCATGCTGCCGTGGTAGTGATGCATCGCGACCAGCAGCGGTACGGGTTTCGACTTGTCATGATTCGGCGGAAGCGTCACCTCGAAGGCGAATTCGACTTCCTTGTCCTTGGGCAGCGCCCGGCGCTCGGCCATTTGCGCCTCGGCCTTTTCCATCGCCTTCGGCCACCGGGAATCGCTTCGCAGGTTCTTGAGATCATCGTCGGTCTTGAGCATGCGCACGACGTCGCCGTCCAATTGGCCGAGTTCGAATGATCTGAACAGGTGCTCAAACGCCTTGTCCTTCTGCTCGTTCAGCGAGTACATGCACGCGGCGTTGTAGTTGTTGAGCGGTGAGTCGTTGAGTTCGACGGCCTCCAGCGCGTATTCGAGGGCCTGCTTGTAATCGCCTTTCCGCGAGGCCTCGATGAGCATCGGAATCAGTTCGCCGGAGCGTTTGCTGCGCTCGGCGGCGGACATGGAGGACGCGTCGGGCCGCTTCGAATTCTCGTCTTTCTCCTTCGCATCCCTGGGCTTGGATTCGGCATCGTCGTCATGGTCGCTCGGCCGGGCGATTCGGTCTCGCGGGCGCGGCCGGCCCTGGGGATTCTCAGCCTCGTTCTTCTTGGCGCGTTTGAGGATTTCGGCGTATCGCGGATCTTTGCGAATCGGATCGAGATCCGAGTCGCCCTCCATCTGTTCGGCAATGGTGAATCCCGGAACCTGATGCTTCACCGCCTCATCCAGATGCTTGAACGCGCGTTCGGCATCCTTCTTCAGTGACAGCATGCAGCAGACGTTGTAATGAGTCAGCGACAGCGCCTGGCGGGCGGGCTGCGGGGCGACCTTCGCAATCGCCTTGGCGTGGGCCAGCGCCTTCAGAGAGATTTCAAGCGCCTCGTCGCGCTCGCCCGCGGAGGACACACGGATCAACTCGGTGGTCAACTCCTGAACTTTTCTGCCATGTTCCTGCGGCGAGAGATTCGGAACCTCAGGGACCGGATGCTCCTCCACGGGTTTCTTGTCGGGAATCTTCGGCTTGTTGGCACCCTTGCGATCCGATTTTTCCTTCTCGGCCTCGCCATCCCGAATACTCTGAACCAGCTTGCGGAATCGTCGTTCGCCCCAGAGCGTCTTCAGGTCGTAGTCGTTGGACATGTGGTCGGCGTCGTTGAAGCCCGCCTGGACCGATCGCTCCAGCCAGTCGAACGCCTTGTCCTTGTCGCCCACAAGGCAGGTCATGCAGGCGACGTTGTACATGTCGATGGGATCGTCCGGATGGAGTTCGTGCAGCTTCTTCGCCGCCTCGAGGGCCTTCTTGTAATCCTTGGCTTCGTAGGCCTTGGCCAGTTCCCGCCGCAGTTCCACGTCCTTCGGCGCATCATCCGCGAACACGCGAGCCGAACCGCCGCTCAAATCCGTAAACGTCGTGCCACACGTGAACGCCAGAACAAGTCCGACGGAACGAAAGGATCGATGGTTTCGCATGGTCCATCCTCACAATAAATGCTGGTTGCCTGCTTCCGAACGCCTGTCGTCAGACGACGGCACATCCGGGTTTCGCATCGCCGGTTTCAACAAAGTGCGGCGAGCAACACCCGGCCGATACACTGACCCGCCCAGATTCCGAGGATTCCTGAATTGTAATCCCGTGGATGCGGGCGCAAAGACGCCCCAACGGGGTATCGGGATCCGCCGACGGGCCTAACGCAAAATCGCACACCGATGTCGCGAATTCGCTGCAAACCGGCCTGCGACGGCGGAGTTCCGATGGCCGCGTTGACGCCCCATGCGGCCCATTCGTAGAATCGCCATGCGAAATCCAGTGACTTCACACCTTTGCAGCGGAGCACACCCCAGATGGCCTTCAAGAGAGCGGCACGACTCGACCAGCTTCCCCCCTACCTGTTCATTGAAATCGACCGACGCAAGCGCGAAGCGATCGCCGCCGGCAAGGACGTCATCAGCTTCGGCGTCGGCGACCCCGACCGGCCGACGCCGGAGTTCATCATCGACCGGATGAAATCCGCCATTTATGACGCTGCCAATCACCAGTATCCGCTCGGCAGCGGATCGGTGGAATTTCGAAAGACCGTGGCGGATTTCATGAAGGCCCGATTCGGCGTGGCCGTCGATCCCGCCAATGAAGTGCTGGCTCTCATTGGCTCCAAGGAAGGCATTGGCCACCTGCCGCTCGGTGTGATCAATCCGGGTGACGTCGTATTGGTTCCCTCGCCCGGTTACCCGGTTTACGAAAGCTCGACCATTTTCGCGGGCGGCACTCCCTACACGATGCCCCTCACGGCCGATCGCGAATTCCTTCCGGACCTCGACGCCATTCCGGCAGAGGTTTTCGCGAAGGCCCGGCTGATGTTCATCAACTATCCGAACAACCCGACCGGCGCCGTCGCGGGAATGGACTTCTATGAAAAGTGCGTGGCGCTCGCGAAGAAGCACGATTTCCTGATCTGCTCCGACGCCGCGTACACCGAGACCTACTTCGATGAACGCGATCGCCCGCATTCCATCCTGGAGGTTCCGGGCGCGAAAGAGGTGGCCGTCGAGATGCACTCGCTCAGCAAGACGTTCAACATGACCGGCTGGCGCGTTGGCTTCGCGGTGGGCCATGCCGAGGCGCTGGCGGCATTGGCGAAGATCAAGGGCAATGTCGACTCCGGCGTCTTCACGGCGGTGCAGGATGCCGCCATCGTGGCGATTCAGCGGATCAACGGCCCTGAGGTGGCGGAGATTCGCGACGTCTACCGCAAGCGGCGCGACGCGCTGGTGCCCCACCTCAAGGAGCTCGGATTCGGCGTCGAGTCGCCCCGTGCGACGTTCTACGTCTGGGCACGGTGCCCGAAGGGTTACGACTCGATGCGCTGCGCGACGAGAATCCTCGACGAAACCGCGATCGTCGCCATTCCCGGCATCGGTTTCGGAAAAGAGGGCGACGACTTCGTGCGATTCGCGCTCACGGTCGATATTGATCGTATCCGGACGGCCACCGGACGCCTCGCGGAGTTGAAGTGGTGATTTCGGATTCAAACACACGCAACGGACTGCATCACGCCTACATCGCCCTCGGCTCAAACCTGGGGCGGCGCGAGAAGAACATCACGGCCGCGCTCAGCTCGCTCGAAAGCACGCGCGAGATCGAAACCATTCGCGTGTCTCCGCTTTACGAGACGCCCGCGGAAGGCGGGCCGGCCGATCAGCCGGACTTCATCAACGGCGTTGTGCACCTTCGCACGTCGCTTTCGGCCGAGCGGCTTTTAGCGCTCTGTCAGCGGATCGAGGACCTGCTTGGCCGCCAGCGTTCCGTCCACTGGGGCCCGCGGACGATCGACCTGGACCTGCTGGCGTTTGACGATGAGATTCACTCCGAACCGAACCTGACGCTGCCCCACCCGATGATGCACGAACGCCATTTCGTAATGAAGCCGCTGGCCGACATCGCGCCGGATTGGGTGCACCCCATCCTGGGTGAAACTGCCCGGTCCATTCTCGAAGGGCTGGGCCGGCGAGACTGGATGAAGGATCTCGACGATTAGCGCCGTTCGCGTTGGACTGTGGTGGATGCCTCGCGGGGATAGATGTCTTTCACCATGAAAACCCCATTTTGTCGCCCAGTTGTCGGACTCGTTCTCGCTGTGTTCCTTGCGGCGGCCGGTTGCGATTCGCCGTTTGATCTCGTCACAACGCCCCCGCCTCCGGGCGGCGTCGAAATTCCCATTAAGTCCGATCTGTACCTCGCGGTCGGCGCCTCGATCAACGGCCACGACGTCAACGTGCTGCTCGATACCGGAACGGTGCTCTTCAATGTGGCGCCGCCGTCGGCCATTGAGCGGTTCGGGCTGCGTGCATCGAGCCCGAATCCGTACGCCGATGACGGTACGGACGATGTCGGCGTGTGCCGCAACACCGCGTCGAACCCGAGATTCGGCGACACACTCTACACCGCGGATCGCGTCGAGATCGGCGGCGTCGTGATCGAGAATGTCGCGTTCGTAATCCTGACCGAAGACGGCTTCAACTCGTTCGACGGCATTCGAGTCGATTGCATTCTCAACGGCGCCCTGCTGGCGCAGTTTGACTGGCAGGTGGATGGATACGGCCGTCGACTCTCGCTGTTTCCGGAGGGCGAGTTGGCGGCGCCCGCGTCGCCATCGGTGGTGAAGGCGATCGGCCCCAATCCGCCGCCGCTGTTTCAGCTCCTGTACGGCGCGGTTCCGAAGATGGGCGGTTTGTCCACGTTCATTCGATTCGCCTCGCCGGATCGCGAGGAGGTCGAAGCGCTGATGGACACCGGCGGCGGGATTGAAATCGCCATGGGCCAGTCGGTTTTCGACGATACCGGCTGGAACCTCGACGACCTGCCCAGCCTCGCAACCGGTCTCTTCGGCGCGGGCGGCGAGTGCCGGACCACGCGGTTTCGAGCCCCGATGATCGCCGTGAACCAGCAGGAATACGAGAACATTCACACGATCATCCTGCCGGACAGCGCGTTCGGCCTGATGGGCTGGCGTTTCCTGGCGAACCACGAAACGGTTCGGGTGTCGCCGACCCGGCAGTGGATTGAATTCGTCAAGGGGGCGGAGACCGACGGCTACTTCGACGTGCCCGTCACCACGTTTGGATTTGATCTGAAGCGACAGGCCGACGGTTCGCTTCGCGTCTCTCGCGTCACGGCAGGCTCGGACGCCGAAGCCGCGGGCGTCGAGA
This sequence comes from uncultured Planctomycetaceae bacterium, assembly GCA_938008425.1. GTDB lineage: Bacteria > Planctomycetota > Phycisphaerae > UBA1845 > UTPLA1 > JADJRI01. The sequence continues at coordinate 14,531 of CALLKH010000538.1, forward strand.
AGGACCAGACGCTGCTGGAAGTGAACGGCGTCAGCGTCGACACGCTGGAGGGCGTGTCGCTGATCTTCGGCCCCGAGATCATGCGGGCCGGCGAGGCGCTGTTTCTGTTTGAAGACTCAGAAGGCAACATGGTACCCGCGCAACTGACGGGCACGCCGCTGATCTGATCGCAATCTATCTGTTTGGTGGCGGGCAGGCGTTCGTCTTAAGTGTTCGGCGGTTCCGCGAAGTAATCCGCGTTGATCTTGATGAACCGCTTTAACTCCTCGGGCAGATCGTGTTCGTAGTAGATGGCCCCGACAGGGCAGACATCGACGCACAGCGCGCAGTCGATGCAGGTGGTTGGATTGATGTAGAGCATTTCCGCGTCGGCGAAGCCCAGGGAGTCAGGCGCGGGGTGGATGCAGTCCACGGGGCAGATCGCCTCGCAGCTCGTGTCCTTGGTTCCGATGCAGAGATCAGTGATGACGTAGGTCATGGCATTCGCCGACGAGACAATCTCGATTACGGTATTCTAGCACCGATCACAGCCGCCGGACGACGCGCGTCTCGTCGGGGGAGATCATTTCGTACTCAATGTTCCGCCAGACGAACCGCCGGCCGATCGCCGACATGAACAGAAGATGCATGTGCATCCCGCCTGCAAATGTCACCGTGCCGAAGACGTCCCAGCAGAAATCCCGCCAGCTAAGGCGATTCCCGATCGCCAGTCGCATGCTCATCTGCCGCAGCACCGCACGGCCGCCCACGAGCAGCATCGCAACCGCCCAGCCGGCCAGCCCCCACCACGCCGCCTCGGTGCTGCCGAACCAGCCCATGAACCCCACGACTGCCAGCAGGAACGTGGCGGTTCCACCGAGCGTAAACGCCGTGCAGAACCAGACCGCGAATCGCCACATCGCCGGGGCGCAGATGCGCGTGATGATGAGCTGGCGGCGGGCGAATTCGAGGAATCCTGCCAGCGTCGTGGCATCGGAACTGGTCACCAGTGCATGCGGCACAAACTTGATGCCGAGATGCGAAGCCTGAATCGCCCGCGTAACCTGGAGATCATCCGACAGCGCCCGATCCCAGTGGCGGGCGATTTCGAGCGACTCAAAATGCGTCCGCCGCATCGCGGTCGAGCCGCCCCAGCAGAAGCTGAGCCGCTCGTCGTGCAGCTTGACTGTGGTGGCCGCATTCCAGGCGCATCGCACGCCGGCCCCGATGCCGCCGCTCGCGAGATACCAGCGATAGCCCGTCGCGGCGCCGATCCTCGGATCCTCCAGGGGCGCGACGATGAAACCGAGCCACTGCTCGTCCGGCTCGACGTCCGAATCCGTGAAAACGTACACCTCGCGATCCGGCGAAACTTCTTTCAATGCGGCCAGCAGGTTATGAATCTTCTGCGAGCGGCGATCCGCCAGGCCCGCGACGACGAATTTGATCGGCCGCGACCAGTCGCGCGTCCAGCCCTTGACGGCCGCGTAGGCGGGATCGGTGTCGGACTCGAAGGAAAAAACCACTTCGTAGTCGGCGTAATTCTGCCGGCCGATCATGGCGACGGTGTGTTCCATTTCGTCATCGACGCCCTTGCAGGGCATGATGACCGCCGCCCTGGGCTGAAAGCGAAACGAGCCGTCGGAATTGAAGAGTCGCGGGGCCTCGTCGCGCGCCCGGCGAATGAAGCGGTGAAACTTGATCCCATCCACGACGGAGAACAGGCCCTGAACGAAAGCGGGAATCCAGAGCAGGAAGACGATCCAGTAGATGGCCTGTTCGAACGTCATGACGCCTCTTTGAGGGACCCAGTGCAGGCCGGGATGATAACAACGGCCGTGCGCGGGAACAAACGGAACGAAGTTTGAGTCGCCGCGGTCGGCATCCTCCGATGCTCACGTGTCAGCGGTCGCCCTCTGCGATAAACTGCACCTGAATTGACGAGAGTATTCGCGGGCATGCGTGAGGGCAGGCAGATGAAAAAGCGAGTGGTGGTGCTGGGTTGCGGGCTGGTCGGAGCGGCCATGGCTCGCGACCTGGCGGCGGATGAGAACCTTGAGACGACGGTGGCCGACGTGAATTCGGCCAACCTCGCGCGGGTCGCGGACACGCCGAACCTGAAGACGGTGCGCGCGGACCTCGGCCTGACTGACAAACTGCGGGCGCTCGTCGAGCCGTTTGATCTCGTGGTCGGCGCGCTGCCGAGCGCGATGGGCTTTTCGGCGGCGCGAACGATCATCGAGGCGGGCAAGTCGTATTCGGACATCTCGTTCATGATCGAGGACCCGACCACGCTCGACGCGCTGGCGAAGGAGCGCGGCGTGACGGTCGTCTACGACTGCGGCGTCGCGCCGGGGCTGGCGAACATGATCATCGGCCACTGCG
>CALLKH010000539.1 GCA_938008425.1 uncultured Planctomycetaceae bacterium
CCGGAGAAGACGTATGCCTTGCCGGAGTTCGATCCGTTCACGTCATTCAGTTCAGCGCCGATGAGAATGTCGGAATGGCCGTCGCCGTTCAGATCGCCGATGCCTTTGGCCGCGGAGCCGAAGCGGTCGCCGCTAAACTCCCCGGAGTAGGTTCGAAGCAGGGCGCCGTCGGCACCCGAAAAGACGTAGGCCCTGCCCTGGAGCACGCCGGGCGCGCCGACGACGATGTCGGCGATGTTGTCCATGTTGACGTCACCGGCCGAGCCGACGCTGATCCCGAGATTCTCACCGGGAATCGTGCCGCTGATGGGAGGGAAAACGAGCACGCCGGTCGCGCCGTTATAGATATAAACACGGCCGGCGTTGGAACCGTTGGCGTCGTTGAACGGCGCGGTGATGACGAGATCGAGAATCGCGTCGCCGGTGATGTCGGGAAGGGCTTCACTGACCCAGCCGAAATTGTCGCCGGCCGCTTCACCGGTGAAGGTGTGAATGACGACCGTGCCCGGCTCGTTGAATTGAGCGTTCACGATGCCCGGCAGCGCCATCGTCAAGAGTGCCCCAAGAACTGCTGGTGTGCGGCACGGGAACCGGGCACAAGTCGGTGTATTCATGAATGACTCCGGATGTCTGGCTGATGCGACGGCGGGCGGGCGACTGTCGATCAGGGGTGCATCGATCTTTGAGCGTCAGTTGGTCACGTTGCTGTGGCTTCCCCGCCATGATCTGCGCGCAATAACGGCGCGTAACGGCATCGGGGCCCCTTTTCGGACCCGCCTCTCCGGGCATGCAGGTACGAATCCGACGATCAACGCTTGGGTCGGACTCCCGCAATGCCGTATGATGGATAACGCGAGCGAATCCGGTTCAACCCGACACACCTTTTTCTCAAATTTTCCAAAGGCGGATGCCCCATGGCTGTGTCCATCACCCACAGAATGAACTCAAACGATCGCCCCGCCGGGGCGCGGCCGTCGCTCGAATCGCTGCTCCCGTCGATCTACTCGGAGTTGAAGGTGCTCGCCCGCGGGTATCTCGCCCGGGAGCGAACAGGGCCGTCGAACCAGACGACGGCGCTGGTGCACGACGCATACCTGCGGCTGGCGGGCCATCAGCGCGTGGAATGGTCCGGACGGACGCACTGCGTCGCGGTCGCGGCGATGGTCATGCGGCGATTGCTCGTCGATCGGGCCCGGCAACGCCGCGTGGAGCAGGCGGCGAGTCTGCGGGAGCCCCGATTGAATGATCACCGGGAGGATGAACCTTTCGACATGCTAGCGCTGGATGAAGCGATGACGGCGCTGGCCGATCACGATCCCCGGAAATGCCGCGTGGTGGAACTGCGATTCTTCGGCGGGCTCAGCGAAACGGAGATCGCCCAGGTCCTGGGCGTCGCACTCCGCACCGTTGAACGGGACTGGCGGTATGCGCGTGCGTGGTTGTTTCGACGCCTGTCGAATGGCGACACGACCGGGGCTCACGGGGGACGGCCATGAAGACAAGGACCATCGATGACATCTTCAATGACGCGCTGGAACGGACGCCCGAGGAGCGAGAGTCGTACCTCAATGTCGTCTGCGCCGGGCAGCACGAACTCAGATTCGAAGTTGAGTCGCTGTTGTCGGCGTATGAACGATCCGGGGAATTCATTTCGTCACCGCCGCCCACTTCGATGCCGCCGATTGAATCGGCGTTGATGTCGGTGGACGGCGATCGAATGGAGACCGGGAGGAACCTGATCGGCCAGCGAATAGGTCGGTATCGAATCGTTGACATCATCGCGATCGGCGGGATGGGCACTGTTTTCCGTGGCGTGCGCGAACAGGGTGAGTTTCAACAGCATGTCGCGATCAAGTTGATTCACCCGGACATCGCAACAGCCGGGATGATTCGGCGGTTTCAAAGTGAGAGACAGGCGCTGGCGTGCCTTGAGCACCCTGGCATCACACGGCTGATCGACGGCGATCGAACGGCCGACGGGCTCCCGTATCTGGTGATGGAGCTTGTGGATGGTGCGTCGATCAACGACTACTGCCGGACCCGGCGATTGAGCGTTGAAAGTCGATTGCGACTGTTCCTGAAGGCGTGCGATGCGGTGGCATTCGCCCACCGGCATCTCGTCATTCATCGCGATCTCAAGCCGGCCAACGTGCTCGTGACCAGCCGGGGCGAGCTGAAACTGTGTGATTTTGGAATCGCGAGCCTGCTGAATGACGCCGACGGCGGCGCGGAACGCGGTGAAACCCTGGGCATCCTGCGAATGCTGACCCCGCAGTACGCCAGCCCGGAACAGATCAGCGGCGGGCGAATCACAACGGCAACAGACGTCTACTCGCTCGGCGTCATCCTCTTCGAACTGCTGACCGGGCAGCCCATGCGGGAGAAGTGCGATCTTGCCGCTGACAAGCGGCCGGAACCGATCCGGCCATCATCGCGTCTGTCAGTGACAGGGGCGGGACGCCAGAAGGAGGTCGCGAGCGAGTTCGGCATGACGACGACAGGACTCAGGCGGCTGCTTCGCGGCGATCTCGATACCATCGTGATGAAGGCGCTTCGCCACGATCCCGAGGAGAGGTATCCGTCGGTGGAACGGCTCGCCGAGGACATTCAGAGACATCTGTCAGGCCGGCCGGTTCTCGCGCGCCCGCAGACTTCGTCATACCGATTGAAAAAATTCGTCCGAAGGCACCGCGCGGGAATCGCCGCGGGTGCTGTCGCGGTGCTGTCACTGGTGGCGACCGTGATCCTGAGCGGTCACTCGCTCATGCAGGCCCGGCAGGCGGAAGCGACGGCGGTTCGAGAACGGGAGCAGGCCGAGGCCGCCAGGTCTCGAGCGCTTCGGGTCGGAACCGTCCTGAAGGAGACCCTGGCCGGGGTCAACCCGCTTCGAAACGGCGGTGACATCACGATCCTCGATCTGCTGGCGGACGCGCGATCGCGAGCCGATGCACTGGCTGAGTCGGATCCGGATGTGGCGGCAGAACTGTATCTCACGCTCGGCAAGACCTACGGAAAAATCTGGCAGTGGGACGAGGCGGCGGACTGTTTAGGGATCGCGTTGGATCTGAACCGGAGGCTGCTGCCGCACGAGTGCGAGGAAGTTGCGGACGTGCTGACGTGGTACGGAAGGGCGCTCACCTTTCTGAGGGACCCCCGCGCGATCGAGATTCAGCGCGAGGGGCTGGCGATCCGTTTGAAGCTGCATCCTGAAAACGATCCGAGGGTGGCGGAGAGCGAAGGCTGCCTGGGCTATGCGCTCTGGCATTCCGTGGCCGATCCGGATCATGAGGCGGCGGCGCTTCGATACCGGCGGTCGCTCGCGGCTTATCGTGCCGCGCCATCGGCACCCCGTTTCGATCACGCCCGAATGGCGATGAGCTTCGGTGTGCTTCTTCGTGGAATGGATCGCCGGGAGGAATCGGAGGCGCATTTCAAGGAGGCGCTCGCGATCTACCGGGCGGGCGATGATCGCGATGACCGGTACATGCTGGCCTGCATTGAACAGTATTCCATCGCCCTGGAACTCTGGGGAAGGCTGGACGAGGCCCTGACGCTGGCGAACGAGGCCGAACAAATGATGCCGCCCGGCCTGGATGAGCAATGGCGAACGAGGATCCTACATCGGCGCGCCGGCATCCTGCAACGGCTCGGCCGCGACGCCGATTCTCCGGTGGAGCAGCAGGCGACCGGTCCGACCAGAGCCGAGGCGATGGCACACCTGGATCAGCCAGATTAATCATGCACTGACACCGGGAATCGACACGCAGACGTTGCCATTCGGGACACTCGCCCGCTTCCCAGTCAAGGATCGTCATTGATCCTCTCGTCTACAACGATGAGCAGCCGACCCGGCCAAGGCAATTCCTATTCGCCGTTCCCCTACGGACAAAACTCTCCCAACATCCGCGGGAACGGAATCGTCTCGCGAATATGCTTGAGCCCGCAAATCCAGGCCACGGTCCGCTCCACGCCGAGGCCCTCGGGCGTGGAACCTGTCACCACGGAAAGTCTCCAATTCTCCGGGACAGGTGAATGTCCCCGGTCTCACCGTCGCAGGCTTCGGCTGGTTTCGTGCATGGTTTCATGGCACGACCATAGAGCACGATCTTAGTATTCGGCGTTTCCTACAGACCATTGATTTCAATTTCAAAGAAATCCGCTGCGCCGCGGTCCTCGGCCAGCGGGTTCTCGACGCGGTCTTCGAAGTGGCCGTTCTCGAGCACGATGTCGACGAAGCCCCAAACGCCCTGACCCGGTCCCTGCCAGTCGTAGACCGACGGATCCATGCTGTCGAGTTCCGGGCAGCCGGGAGTGGTGAAGGTGACGATGTACTCCGGGCTCGTCACATTTACGGCATGCAGTGTGAGCGTTGTGGTGCCCAGTGCCGGGAAGTGGTCATAGGTGCCCGTGACCATCGTGTCCCATTCGACGCCGCCGGAGTAGCTCGTTGTGGTGCACATAAGCGAGGTGTCGATGTCGGTGCCGGACTCCTCATAGGTGCAATGGGCCATGCCGGAAATTTCGCCAAAGATGGCGATCGACGGCTCGTCGTTGATGAAGATGTCGCGGGTGTCAAAGGTGGTCGGCATGAGGGTATAGGTCGCGGTGAATTCCTCGTCGCGCATGCGCGAGTTGTCCGTGCCAATGCCTTCGCGGGCAAGTTCGACCATGCGCTCGGTGCCGGTCAATTCCGTGAACGGCAGGTCGTCCGCCGAGGTGTTGCCGTTGGCCTGGTTGTTGTTGTTCTGATTGCCGTTGTTGTTGTTCTGATTGCCGTTGTTGTTGTTGGATGCGGGTGGACATTCCGCGCCGAGAAGCGGAAGGCTCATCGCGAGCGCCATCAGTCGAGGTAAGAACCGGTGCGAACGTGAGGTTCGTGATGACATGGGAGTCCTCTGGCGGCCGGTGAAGCCGGGCTGCGCGCAAGGGTGGCATCGCCCGATGCCCGTCTGTCCTCATGAAGCAATCCTGACCCGTCGCAACCCGCACCTTCATTGGCACATACCCAGCATTGTACCCAGGCGCCGGGCCGCTCTGCCAATGGGCTGCCCTCCCCTTTATGCCTGCATTTTGCCATGCCCCGGAATCCGGCGGCCTGACCCGTGGGTGAACGATCGCCGCCGCTCAGTATTGGCGTTTTCAGGCCACCTGATGCGCCGGTTGCAGCCTCGCGAATCGGTCTTGTTCGCGACGGCCACCTGCTCTCCGTCGTTGTTCGGGACGCCCACCCGCTTTCCAATCGCAAATCGCTTCCGATCCTCTCATCCGCCACGAGGCCCAGGGCGCCTGCCCTTACCCGTCCCCCGCCCCCCTACGGATAAAACCTTCCCATCATCCGCGGGAACGGAATCGTCTCCCGGATGTGCTTGAGCCCGCAGATCCAGGCCACGGTCCGCTCCACGCCGAGGCCGAAGCCGCCGTGGGGGACCGTGCCGTACTTCCGCAGGTCGAGATACCACGCATAGTCGGCCGGGTTGAGGCCTTCCTCGTGGATGCGATGGAGCAGCACGTCGTGGCTGTCCTCGCGCTGGCTGCCGCCGATGATCTCGCCGAAGCCCTCGGGGGCGAGCAGGTCGACGTTGTTCACGCGTGACGCGTCGTCGGCATTCTGCTTCATGTAGAACGCCTTGCACGCCTTGGGGTAGTGCGTCACGAAGGTCGGCTTGTCCGACAGGCGGCTGATGATCGTCTCGTCGCTTCCGCCGAGGTCGCCGCCCGGATCGAACTTCTTCGCCAGCTCCATGTGGTGCGGAATGTTCTTGACCTCGACCTCCAGGTCGCCAAGTTCTTCCTTCATCTCCGCCAACTCGCCGACCAGCTTGTCCTTCTCCCACTGCTTCACGCCCTGGGCGGTGCTTCGCGCCTCCTTTTCGGCCTGAAGCTTCTTGATCTCCTCGATCCGCGCGGTCTTCGCCTTCAGGTCCTTCGAGAGCAGTTCCTGGGCCCGCTCACCCCGGAGGATGTCGGCCGCCTCCCTGTGCGTCAGACGGTTGAACGGCTTGGTGATCTTCTCCAGCGACGCGACATCGCGGCCGAGGAATTCCAGGTCGGCCCGGTGGTCGCGCAGCACGCGGCCGATGATCGCGCAGATGAAATCCTCCGCCAGGTTGATGACATCATCCAGCTCGGCGTAGGCGATCTCGGGCTCGACCATCCAGAATTCGGTGAGATGCCGCCGTGTCTTGCTCTTCTCGGCCCGGAACGTGGGGCCAAAGCAGTACACCTTGCCGAACGCCATGCACGCGGCCTCGACGTAGAGCTGGCCCGTCTGGGCCATGTACACCGGCTCGCCGAAGTAATCGACCTGGAAAAGCGTTTGCGCCCCCTCGCCCGCCGCCGGCGCGAAAATCGGCGTATCGATCAGCGTGAAGCCGTTGCGGTTGAAGTACGAGCGAATCTCGTCGATGACCGCGTGGCGCACGCGAAGGATGTGCCACTGCCGCCGAGATCGAAAATGGAGATGGCGGTTCTTGAAGAGGAAGTCGATCCCGTGCGGCTTGGGCGTGATCGGAAAATCGACCGACTCCCCCACCACCTCCAGGCCGGTGACTTCCAACTCGTGGCCGCCGATCTGCTTCTCGTTGGCCTTGACCACCCCCGTCACCCGAACGGCCGCCTCCTGGGTGAGCTGGCGGGCCTGCTCGAAAAAAGCCTCGGTGGCCGGCGACTTGGCGGCGACACACTGGCACAGCCCGGTGCCGTCGCGCACGACAAGAAAGACGATCTTGCCGGAGTCCCGGCTGTTGTAGATCCAGCCTTGGAGGGTGACGGTCTGGCCGATGTTCTGATGGAGTTCGTTGATCTTGCAGGTCATTTCAATTTCCGTGAACGTCATTCGTCGGCGGGCGGATCACTGACAGTTGCCCACGCCGACGTGATGACGGATTTGTACAGTCGTTCCCTGAAATTAAGCCCATAGAATAGCGGTCTCAACGGCAAAGTCGACCGAAGGGGTCAAGAACGATCGCGATGCGGCCGTGGTCAGCACCGCCGTTCGATATTGCGGAATTCACCCGTGGTCAAGCTGGAAATGGAAATCGGGGACCCAGCACGATCAAGCCCCCGACGGCCGGCCCGCTGAAAACTCGGGCGCCTCTTTCATTTCTTTGATCCGATCCCGAATCACCGCCGCCTTCTCAAAATCCAGCGCCTCCGCCGCCGCGAACATTTCCTTCTCCAGGTCCGCGATCGACTCGGTCAGGTCGAACGCCTCCTCGCTCGCCTTGATCGCCTCGCGGGCCGTCTTGCGGGCGGCGATCTGGTGCTGGATGCCCTTGCGAAGCGCCTTCTGGATCGTGGCCGGCGTGATGCCGTGCTTTGTGTTGTACGCCGCCTGCAACTCGCGGCGGCGGGCCGTTTCGTCGATGGCCTGCTGCATCGCGTCGGTCACCTTGTCCGCGTACATATAAACCTCGGCGTTCACATTCCGGGCGCAGCGGCCGATCGTCTGGATCAGGCTCGTCGCGCTGCGGAGGAATCCCTGCTTGTCGGCGTCGAGAATCGCCACGAGCGACACCTCCGGCAGGTCGAGCCCCTCGCGAAGCAGGTTCACGCCGATGACGACGTCGTACTTCCCGTCGCGCAGATCGTGCAGAATCCTCACCCGCTCGACCGTATCGATCTCGCTGTGAAGGTACGCGCCCTTGATGCCCGACTGTTGAATGTAATCCGACAGGTCCTCCGCCAGCCGCTTCGTCAGCGTCGTCACCAGCGCTCGCTCGCCGCGGGCGGTCCGCACCTGGATCTCGTGCAACAAGTCCGGCACCTGACCCCGCGCCGGCCGTACCGATACGACCGGATCCAGCAGCCCCGTCGGCCGGATCACCTGTTCGACGACCTCGCCCGCGGTCTTGCGCAGCT
>CALLKH010000540.1 GCA_938008425.1 uncultured Planctomycetaceae bacterium
GGTTTCTGCCGAGATTCGGTCTCAATGAGGGTGCGGTGGCGGCGATCCAGTCGCTCTTGTTCTATCTGCTCGTATTGACCGTGGTCATGCTGTCTCTGCGAATCGTCAACGTACCGTTGACAGCATTCACCATTCTCGGCGGCGCCCTCGCGATCGGAATCGGCTTTGGCAGTCAGAACATCGTCAACAATTTCATCAGCGGCCTCATCCTGCTGGCAGAACGGCCGATTCGCGTCGGCGATCTGGTCGAAATTGACGATCTCGTCGGCGTGATCGAGCACATCGGTCCGCGAAGCACGCGCGTACGGGCGCCGTCGAACATCGACATCATCGTGCCGAACAGTTCGTTCCTCGAAAAGAACGTGGTCAATTGGACGCTGACCGATGACCAGTTTCGTACCCAGGTCACAGTCGGGGTCAGCTACGGCTCGCCGACGCGGGATGTGGTGAAGCTGATTCGAAAGGCGCTCGATGAGCATGGCAAGGTCCTGCCGAAGCCGGAGCCGATCATCCTGTTCGCCGATTTTGGCGACAACGCGCTCATATTCGAGGCGCACTTCTGGGTGCGCATGAGACGACTGATGGATCGACGGATCATCGAGAGCGACATTCGACATCGGATCGACTCGCTCTTCCGCGAAGGCGGGATCGTCATCGCGTTCCCGCAGCGAGATGTCCATCTCGACAGCCTCAGCCCCCTACAAGTCGAGTTTAGGCGAGCCGCGCCCGTGACCGATTCGACCGAGACGGAATGACCCCCGTCAACTTATGATCAACTGAACGGCCAAACGCCTCCCGATGAGATCCTGCAATGCCACGAGACCGGAGACCAGCCATGTCGAAGTTTCAGAAGCGCCACACCGAAGTCGGCGCCCGTCCGGGCACGCTGGTCATACCAAAGGACGCCACCAAACCCATCGTGAACGTCATGAAATATGACGAGACGAATCTACTGGAAAAAGAGATCAACGATCCGGCCGAAATCGCCCAGATTCTTGATGACGCCTCCGTCACCTGGGTCAACGTCTGCGGTCTCGGCGACGAGGCGACGCTGCGAAAGATCGCCGACATCTTCTCGATGCATTCGCTGGCGCTGGAGGATGTCGTGAATGTTCCGCAGCGACCCAAGGTCGAGGTGTACGACGCGCATCTGCTGGTCATCACGCGGATGATGATGCAAAGCGAAGCGGCCGCGCTTGAACCGGAACAGGTCAGCATTTTCTTTGGCAGGAACTATGTGTTGACGTTCCAGGAGCGTCATGGCGACGTGCTGAACCCGGTCCGCGCCCGGCTTCGTCGCGGCCAAGGACCGATTCGGAAGTATGGCGCCGGCTACCTGGCGTATGCCATTCTGGACACGGTGATCGACGCCTACTATCCGATTCTCGAAACCATGGGCGAGTATCTTGAGGGGCTTGAGGAGGAGGTCGTCCAACGGCCGACGCTCAATTCGCTGCACAAGATCTACAAGGTCAAGCGGGAGTTGCTCACGCTGCGCCGATCGATCTGGCCGCAGCGCGAGGCGATCAACACGATGCTGCGCGGCGAGTCGGAGTTCCTGAGCGAAACCGTCTGCGTCTATCTGCGTGACACCTACGATCACTGCGTTCAGCTGATCGACGGGACCGAAACGTACCGGGAACTTGTCGGCGGATTGATGGATGTCTACCTGTCGAGCATCGGCAACCGGCAAAACGAGGTGATGAAGGTACTGACCGTCATGGCATCGATCTTCATCCCGCTGACGTTTCTGGCGGGAATCTACGGCATGAATTTCAAAGAGATGCCGGAGCTCTCCTCCGCCTGGGGTTATCCCGTTCTGCTGGGGATCATGTTGGTCACGGCGCTGTTCATGTTGCACAAATTCCGTCGTCTTGGATGGATCGGTAAGCCCGAGGAGGAGGACACCGAGTCCTAGTGCATGAGGCGTCGCGACCGGACAACGCACGCGTCACTTGGTTCTGGTCCGAATCGGTTTCAAGTCGTACTGATTCGGTGTCGGTGTTCCAGGACGAATGTGCCCCGGGGTCGAGTGTGTTTCCGGCTGACCTTCTGTACCCTTGGCCGCGCCTGCCTGCGCCCGCACTCGCACTCTTGTTGCTTCCAGTCGACGACCTGCTCTCCTGTGCGACTTCGGTTCGTCCTCGGGCTTAGCGCCCGAGGATGACGGTGCCGGTCGAGCCGTCGCGTTCCAGGCGCATGGGACGGTCAAAGGTGTATTCTCCGGGATAGTCGTGAGGCGCCAGTAGAACGCGCCCGTGGGTCGTGACGGCATTTGGACCCTCGATCGCTTCTGCAAGGGTCGTGAATGGGTGGTAACGGGAGCCCAGACCCTCCGCGGACCAGGGTGGAGCGGTCGAATCGACGTGGGCGACCATGAGCGGAGACAGCGGATATCCGGGCGGATGCTGTCGCAGCGGCCCGCCGGATGGACCGTTCGGGAAGCCATGTTCGTGCCCCCAGAGTCCGTTGAAGAACATGACCAATTGCGGTTCGAGACCGGGCATGGGTGCGTAGCGTTCACCCAGGTTGATCACATTCTGGCTTTCGACCTGGCCGATCTGGCCATCGTGCGATGGATTGTCAAATTGAAAGAACTCGCATTCGCCGCCGTCGCTGGGAAAGGGCCACCATTCATGCACATTGGCCTCCAGGTAACAATGCGGAATGCGGGCGAGATTCGCCGGATTACATGGCAGCGGGAACGGCCGGGTGGGCACGGGTAATTCGCCGATGCTCAGTACGGAGGCCGTACAGTTGTCATCGCCGTGGTGGTGGTAGACCATATAGTGCATGTTGTACGGGCAGCTCCGTTCAACCAGGAGATCGATCCACATCCAGTCGCCCTCATGATCGCCGGAGCCCAGGGGAGCGGTGAAGTCGTTGTAGGGAAAGAACTGCCAGTATTGAATCAGGTAGAGATCCTGATAAGTGAGCGGCGGTGAGGGAAGCGTCGGCCCATTCGTGTAGGTCAGCGGGCCCTTGAGTGTCGTCACGTGGGCATACATCCCGACGGCGTCGAGCGGCCCCGGCGGCCCGTCATGAAACTCGTCGAAGATGTTGAGTCGAAACCCGACGTCCGCGGGTTGAAGCGTGGTGGTAGAAGGGGGCACGTCGTCAGTTCCTTCAAAAAGAATGCGAAGCGGGCTGTTCGGATCGTTGGGATCGTTCAATTGGCTGTTCGTCAACAGGACGATGTCGAAGGTGTTGGCCCCAATCGTCGTGCGCCAGATCAACTCGGAATGCCGGACGAACCACTCGACGGACGCGGGCTTGATGTACTGGTCGCTGTCG
>CALLKH010000541.1 GCA_938008425.1 uncultured Planctomycetaceae bacterium
GTGGTGGCAATAGGCGGTCGATTCGCAGGTCCCGCCGTCCATCAGCTTGCGCTGGTACATGAACGACTTGTCGCGAAGTTTCAGGTCATCCGCGACGACATGACAATACGCCGTCGCCGCCGGCGTGAAGATGCTCGCCTTGTCGCCGACGCGCAGCACCGGCCCGTCGCCCACGCCGACGCCGGTGATCGCCTTGCTGTTCTCCACCGCCACCACGATCGTGTTCCGCGGCACCGTCTTATCCGCGACGGCCGCCAGGGCTCCGGCGAATCCAACCTCCTCGGCGCGGGTGAAGAACGCGTACGTCGTCACGCGCGATCGCTTCCGGCAGACCTCATCCAGCATGGCGAGGATCGCCGCCAGCCCCGCCAGGTCGTCGCACGCCCGGGCGTGCAGCCGCGTCCCGCGAATGACGGCGTCCTTGATGCCCCACATCCCGGCAGACCCCGGCGCCACGGGCGACTTCACCCGCGCGACGACGCCATCCGGCGGACCGTCGGCGCCGAACGATCGCGCGCTGGCCGCCGCCTGCCGCGCCTCGGCCTTCGTTGCCTTGTGCAGCTTGACGTCTTCGATCTTCGCGGGCACCCATCGCCCGTCGGAGAAGAACTGAATCCGCTCGCCCTTGAAATAGGGCGACGAGACCCAGCCGCGCCATTCGGCTTCGACGTGCGTTTTGTCGATCATCTTCGTCGCCACAAAGCCGGGGTGGTCCATGTGCGCCGCGAACAGCACCGGCCGGCCGACGACTTTCGCTTTCTGCTTCGGCGCGTATCGCACCAGCAGATTGCCGAACCGGTCGCGCGTCATCTTGAGCGCCGACCGCTTTGCGACGAAATCGGCGATGAACCGGATGACCTGTGTTTCAACGAACGGCGCGGTCGGCAGATTGACGACATCGCGCAGCAGCTTCAGATGGGCGGCGGACATGAATGGCTCCTGGTTATCTCGTTAATGCCGGCCTCGCGCGGCATGGGCTGGCATGTTCCCTTTACTGATCGAATACTCGCGTGTCGCTTGCGAACGGCGAATGGAAACCCGGGCACATGGTCGCTCCAGATCGACTTGCTCCACATCGATTTGCTCCACCAATCAGAGCCGGGCTGTCTCAGCCCGGTGTGGGTCTCGGCGCGATGCGCAAGCCAGAGCCGGGCTGTCTCAGCCCGGTGAAGCTCGCCGTTCCGCCGCCCATGATAACACTGACGTCCGTACAGGGTGACCGCCGTTGGCGAATCCCACTCGGCGCCATTTCGCTCAGCGAAACGGGCCGAAATTGCCGATTCATAGGGTGAATGACCGCGACGCTCATCAGGAAACTGGCCCATCGGCAGCGCGAAAAGTGCTTCGCCCTTCAGCATCGATACTACGACGCGCAGGGGTGGGTCCACGCCTACACCGTCTATGAACGCGAGGTGCTTGGCCGCCTCGAACAGGAGACCGCCGTTCTCGACATCGGCTGCGGCCGTGCGTTTCCCTTCGCCGCCGCGATGCTGAAGAAATCCCTGCGGGTGTTCGGCGTTGACCCGGTCGCGGAGGCGTCGGCCGCGCCGGCCGGTGCGATCGTGCGTCAGGCGTCGGGGGAGTCGCTGCCCTACGGCGATGCCCGGTTCGATCTCGTCATCAGCCGCTGCGTGCTGGAGCACATCGAGCATCCGCCGGCGCTCTTCGCGGAGATCGCCCGCGTGCTTCGGCCGGGCGGCGAATTCGTCTTCCTCACGCCGAGCAGGTTCGACTATGTCTCGGTGATCGCATCGGTGGTGCCGAACGCGCTGCACCCGAAGATCGTCCACTGGACCGAGGGCCGTGCCGAGGCCGACACCTTTCCGACGTACTACCGCGCCAATTCCCACGCGGCGATCCGCCGACTGGCGGGCGGCGCGGGCCTGGCGGTGAAGGAGCTTCGCTACCTTCACCACTGCCCGACATCGCTCATGTTCAGCCCGACGCTCTACCGGCTGGCGACGCTTTACGACAAGACGGTGTGCTCACGCGAAAGGTTGGCGTTCCTGCGTGGGTGGATACTTGGCGCGCTTCGTCAGGCGTGAGACAGGGTTGAGATGCAACAGGCGGCTAAGGAACAGTCGTTGCCTGATCCCGCGCCAGCTGTTCATTGAGCTTTTTGAGCAGGTCCTTCGGCGTGATATCCTCCTCGAATAGCGCCGAGTCCCATTCCCGAATTCTCGCGGATCGGTCATGTGAGAGTAGCGACGCAATCAGGTCGCGGCCTTTTTTTCTCCCAGCTTCGATTCGAACGAGCGGATCGTCATGGGTGGGTCGCTCGCCGCCAGAATTCTTGCCTTCGCGCACGCCTGCCGGTAATCCTCGCCCGGCATGGTTGTAGCGCTGAAGTCCGATGAAGCGATTTTTCTCGACCACGAGACCGGGGGGCGAAGCGTTTCCGCAACCACCGTAGAACAGGGGTGTATGGATCGCGAATTGTCCTTCTCCTGTGCCGACGAATAGGTTGTCGAGAAGCATTGTGTCATCCCACTTTGAATCACCGGAGTACTGTGAATCGGGCTTTGAATTCAGCGACACTGCCCCAAATCCGATCAGCGTGTTTCTTTCAAACCTTGCACCCCGGGCCAGCGATCGAACGTTTTGAGGCGATCCGCGCTCTGCAGTTACACCGATCAAATCGCCGTCGATTGGATCGGCGGAGACGATGAAATTTCCGCTCATGAAGCGTGACCCGCGATAGACGGTGTCGGCGCCGCCAATCAGGATATTCTCCGTGACGACGACTTCGGGGGATTGCATGTCCAGGCAATAGCCGCCCAACATGGCCGCCGTATTGTGAATGTAATTATTCCTGATCTTGCAAATTCGACTCGCGCCCGGTCGAATGACAATTGCCGCACGCTGCCCGACGAGAACGTTATCCGAGAGGTCGAACCAGGGGCATTGAAGGTCGATCGGGCATTCGAGACGGTTGCTCGATATCGTCGCCCGACTCTCCCATTTTTCAGCCGGCGCTGTTCGTATGACGACCCCCGCAGGTCCGATCGGTGAACGAATCGAATTGTTCTCGAACCGGAAATCGGCCGCGCTTCCGCCGGAGACGTGTATTGCCGCCGCGCGCTCAAATGTGCAATTACTGATGCGGATGATTGAACCGATGCCGTGATCCATGATCGAAATGGCGGGATGTCCGCTGCCGAATCGGTTCGCATTCGGCGACGCAACCTCTGACTCGACGGCAGGCCGGGACGTGGCCTTCGAATCGCGCGGCGTCGGCTCTCCCGTGTCGCCGAGATTCCGGAACGTCGCCCGGCCGATCTCAAGCGTGGTTCGGGGCTTCTTGGGATCATATTCCTCACTGTTATCCCAGAGATGAAATTCGATTCGACCCGGTTGGGTTCCTTCGCGAGAGGTGAAGGTGATTCGCTTACCGTCAGCACTGTTCAATATCAGTTCGCCGCGATCGCCCTTCCTGGAGCCGATCGACAAAAGGGGGGAACGATCCGCATTTGCAAACTCGATCAACGTTCCTGGCGCGACGCGCACCGTCGTTCCGATGATCGTCACATCGTCGATGATCATCACATGGCCGGACCAGGTCGTTTCGCGATCGATGATGCCGCGGACGCGGGTGATGGGAACGTTCGCTTGCGCAGTCGAGGCAGAACTGTCATCGGGCTCGCGAGTCGATTGGGATTGAGCGCAGGCGGCCGGGAGCCATGGCGCCAGAAGGGCCGGAATGCACAAGACTAAGAATGTCGTAAGGAGCAGTGTGCGGGCCATGGTTGAGACACTCCTTTGCCGCGAACCACTGGATCATAGCATCTTGTGACAGCGGGCCTCAATGTGTATCCGGCGATGACTCGATGATCGAATGACGCCGGTCGGCGCTGTCACATCGATCCTCGAGTGCTGCGGTGCTTTTCGCTGTCGCCCTGCCCCTGTCGGGGCTGGGCTAAACGGGCGGCATGCGGTTGCCTCATCGTGGGGCACTGCCTGACTGCCATCGCGACACTCGCCGCGCCTCCGAACTGCAGATAGAGCGCGTGCGCTTCTCGGCTCGCTAACCCCGCAGCTCCATCTTCCGCTCCGTCAGAAACGCCCGGAACCCGCCGTTAAACGATTGAATTTCATCGTCCGTCAGCGTGCGATCCTCGTGGCCGATGCGGGCGCGGAAGGTCAGGCTCCGCTTGCCCTCGGGGATCGATCCGCCCTCGTACGCTCCGACGAACGACAATCGCCGCAGAAGCGGGTGCGAGAAGCCGCCCAGTTCGTTCTCCACCGCCTCATACCGCCGCCCGGACTCGATCAATACGCTGAAGTCCAGATCCGCCTGCGGAAAGCGCGGCACCGTCGGTAGCTTTTCAAAGTGCGCGAGCAAATCGATCGCCTGCGTCAGATCAACTTCCGCCACCGCGAACGACCACGACTTCAAGCGCTCGTCCAGCTTCAGCATCAGCGCCGCCGGCAGGATTGTCGCACGGCCGATCGAGCGGCCCGCGAGCAGAATCTCCGCGACCCGGTCGGCATCCTCCCACGGTGCCGCGGCCTTGGCGGTTCGGAACGCGACCGCGTGCTCGAACGTCTGTCGCGCCCAGCCGTCCAGCGCCGACTTCATCCGCTCCCAGACCGCGGCGTCGGACTTCTTTCCCTGCTCCGCCACGACGAGCCCGAGGCGCCGCCGCTGCGATTCATCGACGTCCTTGAGACCCGGCTCAAACACGCTGCCGATCTCGGCGAGTTGAAACCGGTCGAAGTGGTGCCGATTCGCCTCGGCCATCGCGATCAGCCCCGGCGCCAGCGTCTTTCGCAGCCGCGAGCAATTGTCCGCCGCGGGATTGCGCAGTGTCACGCACTCGCCCGGATCGAACCCGATTTTCTTCAGCCAGTGGTCATCGTACCAAATGTAGTTGTGAACCTCGGAGAATTCGCCGCCGACGCAGAGCGTGTTCAGCGTGCGCTCCTCGATGATGAGCGCCTTCGAGGGTTCAAAGTGCCGCGCGGTGACCCTCGGCAGCGACGGCGTGATGTTGTTGTAGCCGATGAAGCGCGCCACCTCTTCAAGCAGGTCGGCCTCGATCGAGATGTCCTTGGTCGCGCGATAGCTCGGCGGCGTCACGCGAAGCGTCTTGCCGTCGCGCTCGCATTTGAATTCCAGCCGCTCGAAGATGTCGATCATCGTCTCGGGCGACACCGTCTTTCCATCCTGCACCGGACCGATGAACCGGGCGGCGAAATCGCAGTCGATCGCGATCGCCTTCGGCCGCGAGGGCCTGGGGTAGCCGTCGCTCAGCGTGCTGGCCAGCGTCACCTCGGGCAGTTCCGACATCGCGAGCTGATGAAACCGCGCGATGCCGATGACCGTGTTCTCGGGGTCGAGCGATTTCTCAAAGCGTGAGCTCGCCTCGGTGCGATGGCCCATGCCTGTCGCGGCGCGTCGAATCGTCGGCGCATCGAAATTCGCCGACTCCAGCAGAATCGTCGTCGTCCTGGCCGAGACTTCGCTTTCCGCGCCGCCCATGATGCCCGCGATGGCGATGTTCTTCCGGTCGCACTGAATCATCAGTGTGTTCTCGGGCAGCGTTCGCTCGACGCCGTCCAGCGTTTTGAACCTCTCGTCCGGCTTGGCCATCGCCACCTGGATGTTCGAGACCTTTTCGCCGTCGAAGGCGTGCATCGGCTGGCCGATCTCGAGCATGACGTAATTCGTGAGATCAACAATGAGGTCGATCGGCCGCATGCCGCACAGCGCCAGCCGCGCCTGCATCCACAGGGGCGAGGGCTGTGCACGAAGGCCGTTGATGAGCAGCCCGGAGTATCGCGGACACGCCGCGGGGTCGTCGATCTCGATCGGAATCGCCGGCATTGAATTCGTGAGCGACGCCGTCGGCGTGACACCGAGCGGCTTCAGGGGCAACCGCAGTATGGCCGCGATCTCGCGGGCGATGCCGTAGTGCCCCCAGCAGTCCGGCCGGTGGGTGATTGACTTGTTGTCCACTTCGATGAGCCAGTCGTCGAACAATGCCGCGTCGATCGCCTCGCCGGGCTTCGTGCCTGGCGGCAGCTTGACGGCGTGTGCCCCGATGTTCGTGAATCCGAGCGCTCCCCAGGCGACGATCATGCCCTGCGAATCGCGGCCGGCGCCGTCCTTCTCGCCGAGCGTCTGCCTGCCGACGCGCGCCCCCGGCGGTCCGTAGGCGACAAGATCGCCGACCTCAATGTCCGGCGCGGTCGTCATCGATGTGTACTTCTTCGAGCCCGCATCGACGATCACCGTCTTGAGCTTCGCCTCGCCGGGCTGCGAGCGAATCGACTCGATTCGAACCGCGATGAGCCCCTCGACCTCGGCCGAGTGATGTTCCACGCCTTCGACTTCGGCCGTCGTCACGGTGAATTGAAGTCCCAGGTCCCTCGGCGACAGCGTCGCGGGAATGTTGACGAAGTCCTTCAGCCAGTTCAATGAGATCAGCATGATGTTCCTGAATACCTGTCTAAACCGCGCTGGCCCCAAGGCTTGCGCTCCAAGGTGGAAAGGCGGCAAGTCGTGCGGGGGCCGATATACGGGACGTGCATCATATCCAAATCCCCCCGACGGCCAAATTTCGGGCGTTACCAAACCGCAACCAAGGGTTTCGCCGTCTATTCCGGTTTAGCTGATTGGTTGCGGGCCTGACTGGCCAACCGGGTGGGATGAGATGAGCCGGCGGACAGAGTGTTCTGGCCCCACGGCGGGGTCCCCGCAGTCGTAAGGGAGCTTCTGATGCGCACGCTGTCTGTGGTCGTTGCGGTTACTGTATTGTTTGCCGCACCGGCATACGCCGAGACCTTTCAGGTCAATTCCACGGCTGACGCCGTCGACGCCAACCCGGGCGACGGCCTCTGCGCCACAGCGAACGGCGACTGCACCCTCAGGGCGGCCGTCCAGGAGGCCAATGCGCTGGCCGGGCTCGACAGGATCATCCTCCCGGCCGGGACGTTCCAGTTGTCACTGACCGGCATCAGCGACGACATGGCTGCGACCGGCGACCTTGATATCCTCGAGCGGGTGGAAATCTCCGGCCAGGGCTCCGAGGAGACCATCATCGACGGTCTATCGGCCGATCGAATCTTCCATGTACTCGGCGCCACCTCCCTGAAGATTCAAGGGTTGACGATGACGGACGGAAACGCCTTCGGCAATAGCGGCGGCGCTATTCACGTCCAGATGACCACGTCGCTTTCACTCGAAGACGCCTCGATCTTGAGTTGTAGCAGCGCCCTGGGCGCCGGTGTTCACATGGCCAATGGTGGGCTGTCGATCTCGGGCGGACTCTTCAGGGGGAATTTATCAATGGCCGGCGGCGTCATCGCCCATTTCGGGTCCGGCTCACTTCACATCTCAGACGCAACCGTTGAGAGCAATTTTTCCAACGGGCCGGGCGGAGCAATTCTTTATAACGCCTCGGGAAGCGTTGACATCTCCAACTGCGTATTTGACGACATGACGGCCGCATCGGCGGGGGGCGTGATCCATGTGAGCGGCGGCTCGGGACTGAGCGTTTCTGATAGCGACTTCAGCGGCAACACTTCAATCGGCCAGGGTGGGGCGATCTACTACTCGGGAACTTCAGATCTTGACCTGGAACGATGCCGATTTGATTACAATTTTTCCGTGGACTCCGCCGGCGCGATTTACGCCATTTCAACCGGCAGTCTCTCCCTAAGCGGCTGCGAGTTCGTGGACAATCATTCCGTCAACCTCGGCGGCGCCGTCCTTTTCCAGTCTGGCATGGGCAACCTGCACGTTCTCAACACGCTGTTTGAGGGCAATGCAAGCACCGCGGCAGTCGGCGGCGCTCTTGTCGGAATCCTGTCTGGGAATATCTCCCTGATCCACTCGGAGTTTGTGGATAACTCGGCCGTGAATGGCGCCGGCGCGCTGTTGTACACGAGCGCGGCGTCGTCCCTCATCGAACACTGTCGCTTTGTCGGTAATTCCCAGCCGGTGGGCCCCGGCGGCGCGATCTATGAATTCAGCAATGGAAACTGCACCATTTCGGATACGCTCTTTGCCGACAATCGCGCCACAAACGGCGGACAGGGAGGGGCGCTTTACAGAAGCTCAAGTGGAAGCCTGACGCTCGCGCGATGTGCATTTGTCAACAACCAGGCGGCTTTCGGAGGAGCCATCATCCATGCATCGACCCTGCCGTCGGAATTCGTCAACGTCACCTTCTCCGGCAACCACGCCGACAATGAAGGCGGCGCGTGCTACATTGCCACCCAGACCACCTTGCGGAATTGCACCTTTTCAGAAAACTCGGCCGGAATGATGGGAAGCGCCATTTACGGCGCTGCCGCCTCCACCCTTAAGAACACCATCCTCGCGAACGGTTCCGGTGCGACCAATTGCGGCGGCATGCTCCCGGGCTCGGCCGGCCACAACATCGACGACGACGGTTCCTGCATGCTCGGCGGCATGGGAGACCTGTCCAACGTCGATCCCTTACTTGCCGGCCTCGCCCAAAACGGCGGCCTGCTCCCGACTTGCGCCCTTCTCGGCGGAAGCCCCGCCATCGACGCCGGCGACGACGCATCATGCCCCCTCACCGACGGCCGCGAAATGCCGCGACCCGAGGACGGCGACAACAGCGGCGCCGCCGCCTGCGACATTGGCGCCTTCGAATACCTTGACGTCAACGAAAACGGCATCGACGACAGTTCGGAAATCTCCAATGGCATCACCCCCGACTGCAACGAGAACGGCATTCCTGACGATGCCGAATCTCCCGATTCCGACGGCGACGGCACCTACGATCTCTGCGACACGTGCACCGACACCGACGGCGACGGATTCGGCGACCCCGGATTTCCCAGCAACACCTGCGCGGAAGACAACTGTCCGGAGGTCGCGAACGCCGACCAGGCCGACGCTGACAGCGACGGAATCGGCGCGGCCTGCGACAACGATGAGCCCGGCCCCGGCGGACAGCCGAACGGCAACAACAACGACAACAACAACGGGAATTCGAACGACAACGACAACTCAAACGGCAACGGCAATGGCGACCCGATGAACTCCGCGTGCGGTGACGGCATGTGCGGCGTCGGCGGGGCGTCGATGATGCCGATGCTGCTCCTGACCTGGCCGCTCAGGCGCCGACGGAAGCGTGCGCGGTGCGATTGAAGACCGTCGACGATTGATGCGGCCTTCTTGAACGGGGCGCGGAGCCAACCCTCCGCGCCCTAGTTCATTTTTGTCCCGTGACAGGGGCAGCCCCCCCCCTCGGCGAATCCTTCAACTGCGGCCGGGTATGACGACTGCGCCCGCGAGCGCCTCAATCCTCGTCTAACCGCCGCCCGCCAGGGCGACGGTGGCTGCGAGCGCCGCGCTCCTTCTGAATAAACTTTTGGCGGGCCCCAGTGTCAGCCGACCATGTTCTCATTGAGGCGAATGGCTCCCCGGAGATTGGATGCCAACTCGCTGCCACCCGGCCCCTTTGGGGCCGGGCTATACGGGGGTGCCGCA
>CALLKH010000542.1 GCA_938008425.1 uncultured Planctomycetaceae bacterium
TTCGAAAGAAGACCCGGGTCACCAAGAAAACAACGGGCGCCAAGTCGAAGCGTTCAACCAAATCGCCCGATGAGGCCGCGCCGCCGACAAAGTCGTCATCCGCGGCGGCCGTGGCGATCGCGCCTGCGCCGGAACCGGTGAAGAAGCCGGCCGAAGCGCCGCGACCGTCCGCGACCTCGGTTGCCGCCGCCAGGTCGTCGTCGTCGTCGTTCGGGGCCGGACTGTTCGATGACGACGATGTGGTCGTCGCGGCGGAGCCTGTTGAGACAACCAGCCGTGCCTCGACGAGTGAACCTTCACAGGCGACTTCGTCGAAACGCGGTGACGCGCTCGAATCGAGAGCCGCTGCGGCCGGCGCCGAGAGCAGATCCGCCGCACGGGCCGAGGCCGAGCGCGCGGCGGAATCCAGGGCGAAAGAAAAGGAAAAAGAGGGATCGCGTCGAAAAGGCTGGAAGTCGCGAAAACAGCGGCTGGCGGAAGAGGCGGAAGTCATCGCCACGATCGCGAAGAAGGCCGAACCCTCTGACGCGCCGAAGCCCTCGTCCAAGTCTGCTCAGGATGTTCTTCCTTCAGACGCCGAAATGGTGCAGATCGCCGGCGCGGATTCCATCGGCGGCATTCTCGCCGACGAGTTCTCGCCCGATCTCGATGAAGACGTGCTCGACGAGTCTTCGCCGGCCGAGGTCCTGATCCTGCCGGTTGATGATTCGCCGCTTGCTCCCTCCGAGCTCAGCGAGGCCGCGACGCCGGAAGCGCCGGAGTCAGAGCCGGGTGAAGCGCGACGGCGCCGTCGGCGACGGGGTCGGCGCGGCCGCGGGGGCAAGGGCGTTCGGGAAGGACGCGATGGCCGCGACATGGAGTCCGTGGGTGACACGGTCGTGCCGTTTGAGATCGGCGGCGATGCGGCCGATGCCGACGAGGACGTGGAAACCCGCAAGGGTCGGGCGTCTGCTGATTGGGACGACGACGGTGATCTCGATCTCGACGACGCCGATGTCGACGAATCGCGAACCGGCGCTCCGGTCGAACAGCGGGAGATGCTGATCAACGTCGCCGAGCAGGAGGAGTGCCGGATCGCCATCGTTCGTGACGGCCGTCTCGATGAACTGTTCATTGAGCGAACGGCGACGACCTCCAACGTCGGCAACATCTACAAGGGGCGGGTGACCAACGTCGAATCGTCGATCCAGGCGGCGTTCATCGACTTCGGCCTTCCGGCGCATGGATTCCTGCACATCAGCGATCTGCATCCCCAGTATTTCCCGGATGGCAAGGCCGAAACGACCGAACAGGTCGGCAAGAAGACGCCGCGCCGCGCCCGGCCGCCAATTCAGAATTGTTTGAAGCGCGGCCAGGAAGTGATCGTGCAGGTCATCAAGGAGGGCATCGGCACCAAGGGGCCGACGCTGACCAGTTACATCTCACTTCCGGGTCGTTTCCTCGTCATGATGCCGGGCATGGACCAGCTTGGCGTGTCGCGAAAGATCGAGGACGAGGATCATCGTCGTCGGCTTCGGGCGATGCTCGAGGAACTCACGCTGCCGAAGGCGATGGGATTCATCGTCCGAACGGCCGGCATCGACCATTCGCGCAAGGACCTTCAGCGTGATCTGGACTTCCTCGTGCGCCTCTGGCGTCAGGTGGAAAAGCGAATCAAGTCCGATCCGGCGCCGGCCGAGCTTTACAAGGAGTCGGACCTTGTCATTCGCACGATTCGCGACGTGTATGATTCCACGCTGCGACGAATCGTGATCGACAGTCCTGATGTTGCGGATCGCGTGAAGGACTTTCTCGCGATCGCCAGCCCGAAATCGACCGACGTGGTGGAAATCTTCTCGGGCGACGAGCCGCTGTTTCACCGGTTCGGCATCGAGAACGAAATCGACAGGCTGCACTCGAAGACGGTCCCGCTTCCCTCAGGCGGCTCGCTCATTATTGAGCAGACCGAGGCGATGGTGGCGATCGACGTTAACTCCGGGCGTTTCCGCGTTCCGGAGAATGCCGAAGAGACGGCATACAAGGTCAATCTGGAGGCGGTCGACGAAATCGCCCGACAGCTTCGGCTTCGAGATCTCGGCGGCCTGATCGTCTGCGACCTGATCGATATGGGCCTGGAGCGACATCGCCGGGCGGTGGAGAAGCAATTCGCCGAGGCGCTTCGAAAGCACAAGGAGCGGGCGAAGATTCTGCGGATTTCCCGATTCGGGCTGCTTGAGATGACGCGTCAGCGCCAGCGGCCGTCGCTGCTCAAGAGCGTGTTCCGCGATTGCCCGCGCTGCAATGGCAGCGGTCGGGTGAAGTCGCCGGAGTCGGTCGCTCTGGACATCATGCGGCAGATTCGACTGGCGAGTAATCGCGAGGGCGTCGCACGAATCGACGTTCGCGTGTCGACGATGGTGGCGAACGACCTGTTGAACCGCAAGCGGCATCAGTTGTCGGATCTTGAGCGCGCCAAGGGTCAGTCGATTCAGATTCACGGCGTCGAGACGTTCGGCGTTGACCAGGTCGAATTGTCCTGCTCCGATCGGCGCGGCCGCGACGTTCATGGCGGCGCCGCCCAGATCGGCAGCAACAACGGCCCGCAGCGGCACGGCCATTTCCAGGCGCAGCATCAGCGCGGTCGTCGTCGGGGCCGGGGCGGCCGGGGGCGCGGCGGACGAAACTGACGGGACTGACTCCAGGCAGAATTTCAATGAGATAACGCCCCGCAGTGGTCGGGGATTTGGTGAGAATACTCTTGATGACATGTTCCGCACGATCGCTCGTACATTTCGTACTTTCAATGGGAATCGCCGGCCTGGCGACCGGTTGCAGTTCTGCTCGCTGGTATCTCGATCCGAATTTCGGGACGCGCCTGGCGGACCAGGAAAAAAAGCCGATTCTCTTTTACTTCAAGGAATGGGACTCGACGCAACATAGAAACATGAGGCAGCAGGTTCTGATGAGCCCTGCGGTGCAGAAGGAACTGCTCGACACCATCAACATCGAGCTCGAATTTGCCTGGAGTGATCCGTACCGGAAAATTTACGGCGTACAGAAGCCGCAGGTGTGCGTAATGTGCGATGCCGAGGGTAACAAGGTCGGCACCGGCCTGTACGTCAACCCGATTCCGACCCAGGAAAAGTTCCTCGAATGGCTGCGCGAATGCAAGGCGCTGGCCCGACCGGCCGAGGGCAAATCGCCGCCGCCTGCTGCGCCATCCGGGGCGAAGTGACGGCGTACGGGTTCGCCACCAGACATGATGAGATGATTGATCCGGATTATCCCGGAGATTCGTGTACAAAACGGCGCGCCGACATTGTAAAATGAGTTCTCGCACGAGCCTGTTGAGGTTGCCCTGCCCCGGTGTGCAATGACGTGCCCGAGGTTGGTGTTGATCCAATCGCGGTCCGGCCGAAGATCCCGCGGCTGACCGGCGGGCGCCTCTCGATCTTGTAATCCTGAGACGAGGTCCGCATGGCCATGCGAAAGCTCCCCCGAGTTCGCCTTCCTGAATCGATCATACGAACGAAGCCGCGAAGGCTCGCGTTTACCCTGCTCGAACTGCTGGTCGTCATCTCCATCATCGCGCTGTTGATCTCGATCCTGTTGCCGTCGCTGAGCGCCGCCCGCGAGTCGGCCAACGTGGGCAAGTGCATTGCCAATCTTCGAACGCTCGGCATGACCGCGCAGATGTACATGGACGATTCGGGCGAACTGGTTCAGCCCTGGCACTTCGGCTTCAACACCCCCTGGGGAAACGTCAACCTGATCTCAGAGCATGTCTACGGCGGGTCTCAAGTTACTACGCCGCATCCCATGTACGGCCTCAGCACCGACATGGCGGTCATTCCGACCGTCGCCCGGCCGTACAACCGCTACATCGCGCCGGGAA
>CALLKH010000543.1 GCA_938008425.1 uncultured Planctomycetaceae bacterium
CTTCGTGATCGGCCGGAGGATATTCAGCCGCTGATTTATCACTTTGTGCAGCAGGCCAACGGGCTCCACGGCACCCAGGTGAGCAAGATCACACCGGAAGCGCTGCATCTGCTTTCGCGCTACCGCTGGCCGGGCAACATTCGCGAATTGCAGAACGTCATCAATCAGATCGTTGTTCTCTGCGACGGCGACACCATCGACACGCGCGACCTGCCCTCAACGCCGCCGATCAATGCGACGACTGAAATCGTCCCGGTCACCCCCCGCGGTCAGCAGAAGATTACGCTGCGCGAACTGGAAAAGCTGGCGATTCAACACGCGCTGGCCCGGAACCAGGGCAACCGCGAAAAGGCCGCGAAAGATCTGGGCATCGGGGCAAGAACGCTGTATCGAAAGCTGCGAGAATTCAACCTTTCCTAGCACCACGCCGACACCACCACTGCAAATCGAACTGCCATAATCACTTACGGCTTTCGCCCCGGTACCCGCCTGAAAATCACAGGCGCCTCCGTAATCGCCCGAACTGCGCACAGTGCTGGCATATAGACACCTCCGCCGGATTTTTCTTGACTGTTTCAAAGATGCCAATATCCTGTCGCCCGAGTCGGTCCGAAACTCAAACCCAATTACTGCCTCGCAAGTGTCATGGGGCCCGAGGTGATTCATGGCGTTCGATCCGCGCGTCAAACTGTCTGTTTGCCTGGGAGTGGTCATCATTGTGTCGCTTACGCGGCAAGGCCACGCGATCAACGGAACCCCCGTCTGGAATTTCACGCCGGTCGCAGCGCCGCAGTCGGGCATGAGCATCACCGCGCCGGCACTCGCGTTTGATCACTATGGTGTTCCCGCCATCGCATGGACCCAGACTCACTCCTTTGACGGCACCAGCATCCTGACCCGGTCACGGGCGACCGGTCTCGGGGGGTGGCAGCACCTGACGGTTGATTCCGGTGTAAACGCCGCCTTTGCCGCGTCGATGTCGTTCGATCGCGCCGAACGGCCGACGGTCGCCTGGGTCGGCGGCACCACCGTGAAAACACAATTCAACGACATCACCCTGCAAACTGTCGCGGGCAACCCCGGCAATTCGCGCTACGCCATCCAGGTCTATCATGATCTCACGGGAACACTGAAGGGCGTGTACACGGGCGCAGCGACCGGGAGCCTCTTCGCCCTGTCCGGCGCCAACGGCAACCATACCAGCACTTCCATCGGCGTTATTCCCAACGCTGCCACGATCAAGGACGTCGCCATGACGACCGACTACGCGGGTCGCCGGCATCTCATCGCCCGCGCGCGAATGAACTCGAATCTCGATGCGGTCGTGGTCGCGACCGAGCCCTTTTCCGGAAGCGCCTGGACGATGAACACGCTCACCACGGTCGATATCGTCGGCGGCGTCTCGATCGCCACCGATCCGACCGACGGCCGCATCGCACTGGCCTACACGACCTATGACGGCACCACTTCGAAACTCTTCTACGCCAAATCCAACGGCTTCTCGCTCGCCACGACGGAGGTGCAGACGTCCACCTCGGCCGTGTTCGAGGACATCGATCTGAAATTTGATCTCTCCGACGGCCGCCCCGCCATCGCATTTGAACGACAGGTCGCCTCACCGTTCGCACAGCAGCTCTGGTTCGCGTATATGAACCCGAGTTCGGTCTGGCAGTCCGGCGTCGTCGACTCGACCATCCAGATGAACCACCCCACCGGCCTGAACCGCAAGCCCTCTCTCGCGTTTGACGACTTCGGCACGAGCTGGCCAGCCATCGCCTATGTCGATTCAGACGGTTCGCTACAGGTGGCGGTCGATCCGCCCGGCGCCGCCCCCGAACCGGCGACGGTGGCGATGCTGGCGCTCGGCTCGATGCTGATTCGGCGGCGACGACGTCGGGCGTGAGCGGTCTACGCGCCGGCAGTCTCCCACGTCAGGATTCATCGCACACGCCGGCCGGTCGATGCGTTTCGCAATCGACCCCCTCCTGCTATCATGTCTCGATTGCCGTGCCCAGGCCGCGCCCAGCTTCGTGCGGCCGCAATCGAGACGAGTGCGTGAACGACACGAAGATATTCCAAATCCGCAACGGGCTGATGATTTCGTTCGCCGTCTTCGGCCTGCTCGTCATGTGGTCAAATATTCTGGGAATCGGCGGCGCGCTCTCGGTTCTGATCCACTTGGCCATCGTGTTCAATCTGGTCGGGCTGGCGTACACGGTCAAAGTCACCGGCCTCGACAGCCTCATCAATTCAATCTTTCCGCTGGTTGTCATCGGGCTGCTGGTGCTCTCGACACTCATCCGATTTATCTACGCCATGCAAACGGGCGATTAGGCGGAATCCCCCCTGCCTCATGCCTCCGACCGCCCCCGGCAGCCGTTCCGTTCTTGCTTCAATTCGCGTATGATCCCGCCCGGCAGAATTGATCATCAACATGCGATTTCACCCCGGAGGTACTCTTCATGAGCGGCGAAAAAATCACGATGTCGTCAGGCCGGCTGAATGTTCCCGATCAACCGATCATTCCCTTCATCGAAGGCGACGGAACCGGGCCGGACATCTGGCGGGCGTCGGTTCGCGTGCTCGATGCGGCGGTGGAGAAGGCATACAAGGGCAAGCGAAAGCTGGTCTGGAAGGAAGTGCTGGCCGGCGAGAAGGCATTCAAGAAAAACGGCAACTGGCTGCCCGATGAGACGCTCGCGGACTTCAAGGAGTATCGCGTCGGCATCAAGGGGCCGCTCACGACGCCCGTCGGCGGCGGCATCCGCTCGCTCAACGTCGCGCTGCGGCAGATTCTCGATCTGTTCGTCTGCCTGCGCCCGGTTCGATACTTCAAGGGCGTCCCCACGCCGGTGTGCAAGCCAGAACTCGTGGACATGGTGATCTTCCGCGAGAACACCGAGGACATCTACGCGGGCATCGAGTACGCCGGCGGCACGCCGGAATCGCAAAAGGTGCTCGACTTTCTCTCGACCAACTTCCAGAAGGAATTCGGCAAGATTCGTTTCGGCACCAAGGAGAAGGTGAGCGAGTGGCAGGCGCAGCTTCAGGCCATCGGCGCGCCGGCGCGCGATCTGCCCGTGCAGGTCGGCATCGGATTCAAGCCGGTGAGCTACCTCGGCACCGAGCGACTCGTACACAGCGCCATCGGCTATGCGATCAAGGAAGGCCGCAAGAGCGTCACCCTGGTGCACAAGGGCAACATCATGAAGTTCACGGAAGGCGCCTTCTGTGACTGGGGGTACCAGGTCGCGAAACAGTTCTACGGCGCCGAGCCGCTCGATGGCGGGCCGTGGCATGTCATCAAGGCGGCGGGCTCAAAGATTCCCGGCCTGAAGCACGACATCATCATCAAGGATGTCATCGCCGATGCGTTCCTCCAGCAGATTCTGACCCGGCCGGCGGAGTACGAAGTCATCGCGACGATGAACCTGAACGGCGACTACGTCTCGGACGCCCTGGCGGCCTGCGTCGGCGGCATCGGCATCGCTCCCGGCGCGAACATCAACTACGTCACCGGCCACGCGATCTTCGAGGCCACGCACGGCACCGCGCCGAAGTACGCCGACCAGGACAAGGTCAACCCCGGCAGCGTGATCCTCTCGGGCGAAATGATGCTCCGCTACCTGGGCTGGGGCGAAGCGGCAGACCTGATCATCAAGGGCGTGGAAGGCGCGATTACCGCGAAGACGGTGACGTACGACTTCGCCCGGATGATGGAAGGCGCGAACGAAGTGAAGTGCAGCGCATTCGGGGATGCGGTGATCAAGCACATGGGGTGAGGCGGATTGCGGGAACAATGGCTGCCGGTTGCGCCGGCGCCGCAATCTGCAAACGCAGTCGCGGTCCCGCGAATCAGAGCCGGGCTGTCTCAGCCCGGTGAATTCTCACACCGCGAATTTCAGTGAGATTCCGCGCGATGCGAACGATTGCCCTCTACACCGCCCCGAGACGGGGGGCTCTGACTCGCCGTTCCGACTACAAAGCTGTGAGACTTGACGGTTCTCACATCAAGAAAACGAGAACAGACTTGCAATCTTTTCATCAACGTCAAACTTGGGCCCGCATCGACACGGGACCGTAAATCAGAGCCGGGCTGTCTCAGCCCGGTGAAGTCACATCCCACGATATCCATCGAGAATCCGGGTGATGCGAGTGAATGCCATAGTCACCGCCCCGGGACGGGGCGGCTCTGATTGGGGGCGCGCCCGAGAAATCGCCTCGCGATAATCGTAGCGCCTTACGCTGCAGTAATGCGGGTCCGCCCAGAATCCAATGAATTCGAGCGACAGCGCATGATCGCGAGGAATCCAATTCAGAGCCGGGCTGTCTCAGCCCGGTGAAGTCGGCCGCGGCGAAAGTCAATGAAAGTTTCGACGATGCGAGCGGTTCCTCTATTCACCGCCCCGAGACGGGGCGGCTCTGATTG
>CALLKH010000544.1 GCA_938008425.1 uncultured Planctomycetaceae bacterium
GAGGTGGCCTTCAGGCTTCCTCCGCTGCCTCTTCGGGATTCCTCGGAGACGACAAACATCATGTTCTTGCCGGCCTTGCGAATGTCGCCGATGAGGGAGTCCTTGACGCCCTGTACCACGCAAACACAGATGATGACGACGGAGACGCCCATGATCATGCCGATCATGGTGAGGAAACTGCGCAGGCGATGCCGCCACAGTTCGCGAAGGCCCATCTTGAAGCATTCGATCCAGAGCGTGAACACGGGCTAGATCTCCTGCATCGACAGGGCGCGAACGTCCGGAACTTCGGGACCTCCGCAACGGGGCGTCGGGTTGTCGTAGATGATGCGGCCGTCCTTGAGGATGATGGTTCGCTCGGCGGCTGTGGCGACGCCGGGGTCGTGGGTGACGAGGATGATGGTGAGCCGCTCCTCCTCGTGAAGTTTCGCCATGATCTTGAGGATCTCGGCGCTGGTGTGCGAGTCGAGGTTGCCGGTGGGCTCGTCGGCGAGCAGGACGCGCGGGTTGTTGACGAGCGACCGGGCGATGGCGACGCGCTGCTGCTGGCCGCCCGAGAGTTCCGAGGGCAAATGGTTTCCGCGATCGGCCAGATGCACCTTCTCCAGCGCCGCAAGCGCCGCCTCGCGCCGCTTTCGCGTCGGCACGCCGGCGTAGATCATCGGCAACTCGACATTTTCGACGGCCGTGCTGCGGGCGAGCAGGTTGAAATTCTGGAAGATGAAGCCGATGTACTCGTTTCGCAGTGCCGCGAGTTCGTCACGGGAGAGCTGGCTGGTAAGCCGCCCGGCGATCTTGAACGAGCCCTTGCTGGGCACATCGAGTGCGCCGAGCACGTTGAGCAGGGTGGACTTACCAGAACCGCTTGCGCCCATGATGGCGATGTACTGGCCTTCGGGAATATCGACGTTGAGGCCGCGCAGCGCGTGGACCGCATTCGCCCCGGATTCATAAATCTTGTGGAGGTTGCGCAGTTCGACCATCACCTTGATGGTCGGATCGTTCACGGTGGAAACGATCTCCGGTCGCTGCGATTTCGGGGTGACGACGTCGGCCATTGATGATCTTTAGATGCTGCGGTTGCCTTCCTGGGAGAGCTTCAGCGCCTCCTTGAAGTCAAAGCCGCCGGTCGACTTGCGAACGAACTTCGTGACGAACGAATCGCCCTCCTTTGCGCCGGAGATGACTTCCGTGAACACGTTGTCGGTGATGCCGACCCACAGGGGAACGACGGACCATTCCCCGCTCGCCTCGTCGTACTTCCAGGCATACTCCTTCGTGCAGTAGTTGGCGCGCTTTCCGTCGGCGGCCGTCGGAGCCGGCGGATGCGCCGCGGCGTCGATCTTCTTTCGAAATTCCTCGGGCGGAATCGGCGGCTTGAAGCGAAGCGTGGAGTTGGCGATGCGCATCGCATTTTCGCGCCGCTCGCACTCGATCTCGATGTTCACCGACATGCCGGGGAGCAGCGTGTGGCGCTCGTCGTTGTCGACTTCCATGGAGACGGTGTAGGTGGTCACGCCCTGGACGATTTCGGGTTGATTTCGCTTGTGAAGTATCTTGCCGCTGAACGTCGAGGTCTGCTTGCCCTCGACCTTGAAGTGGGCGGTCTGGCCGACGTCGATGTGAACGATGTCGGTCTCGCTGACCTTGGCGTTGACGCGCAGCCGATCGAGCCGCGGGGCGAGTAGAAAGAGCGGCGGCGTCGCCAATGCGGCGATCACGGTCGCTCCCGGCTCTTCAAATCGCTTGAGCACGATTCCGTCGATCGGCGAGCGAATCACACAGCGATTCACGCGGGCCTCGGTCGTCTGGAAATTGGCCTCCGCCAGCGCGGCTGCGGCCTTCGCCTGCTCCAGCGTCTGGGCGATGCGGCGCGGAACGAATTTCTCGTTGTTCATCGCCTGCTTGTACTGCGCCTCGGCCAGGCGTTCGTTTGCCTGGGCCTGGGCGTAGTTGGTCTTGGAGATCATCCACTCGAGCTCGGGGGCGTTGCCCTCCTTGTAGAGCTTGTCGATGCGTTCCCAGTTGAATTTCATCTGCTCCAGCGAGGACTTGGCGACTTCCCACTGCTGCCGCGCCTGCTCGGTGAGGACCGGCAGCGTTTCCTTCTGCTCTTCGAGCGCGACGGTCGCGTCCTGCACGAGGCTCTTGGTGCGCTCCATCTCGGCGATGGATTTCTGGTGATCGGCGTCGGCCAGTTCGGGATCGATCTTGCAGATGATCTGATCCTTCTTGACGGGATCGTCGTGGGAGACCGGCATCTCGATGATGCGGCCGGTGACTTCGCAGCCGACGGTGACCGTACTGAGCGGCTCGATATTACCGAGGGTTTCAATGGTCATGAGGACCGTGCCGCGTTCGACATCGGCATGGGTAAGTTCGACGGCGGCCTGACGGCTGGAGACGGCCTTGTAGCCGACGCCGAGTCCCACCAGCACGAGGACGAAGACGATGATTTTCCAATAGCGCATTCGATGTATTCCGTGGCGCCGCCCCGGAATCCGCGGGGGCGGCATCGGTGGGCGGTTGGATGGCGGCGCACCCGCGGGCCATCCGGGTCCTGAGCGGGGAAATCGGCTCTCCCTGCATGTCGAGACCCGGGAGTTTAATTCAACGAACGGGGGATGCCAACTTCACAGGAAACTGCGGGCAGACAGGCGATGAGGCCGACAAGAGCCGTCGGAAGGATGGGGCAGCATCAGTGAATTCGCTGAAGAGGATCAGGGCACGTCTGAAACGCGAAGCTCGGTTTGCGCGTCCGTCGCATTGGCGCGATCGGGCATCGGCGGCACTCGGCGGGTCACGATGTACTTCGCCATCTCGCCGGAGACGAACCGCCGGTTGACGCAGTCCGCATGGCCGCCGGTCCAGCCGAGTGAGTTGTATCGCGAGTTCCAGCCGATGTTGACGACCATCCCGGACGATGCGCCCGGGCCGCGAAGACCGACGAGGCCGGCCGAGTCGTCGAAAGTCCCATCGATCGTGCCGAGCACCTTGACCGGGCCGGTGAGGACCGGATCGGTGGCTGAGTAATAGACATAGACCTTGCCCTTCATGTTGCCGAGGGCCTTTCGCATGTCGTACTTGCTGGAGATGCTGGAGCCGACCAGAATGAGATTGTTGATCTTCCGCGGCGGCCTGATGTTCTCCACCGCCCAGATGGCGACGCCCGTTCCGGCGGAGAGGGCGATGATGTTCGCCTCGGCATTCGGGTTTCGCTCAAGGTAGTTCGAGATTTCTCGCCCCAGCGCCTTGCCGGAGCCCTTGGCGATGAATCGCAGTGTCTGATCGAGTGCGGGATTGAAGGTGAGCGACCAGCGATGGTTCGACACCGCGCCCTGATAGCCCTTGTCCCGGAGCCCCAGCGGAACATCGACCAGGCCGAAGCCCCAGTTGCCGGCGCCGTCGATGTACCAGGTGTGGCCGAATTTGTCCTTCGGATCGGCGCACCCCGCAGCCGAGCCGAGCATCAGTAGAAAAGCGGTCACCGTCAGTCGCTGAAACATCGTCATTCCCGAATCACGTTCAGTTTTTAGAATCACGGCCCAGCCGTGGACCTGCCCGAATGTCGTCAGTTTAGCAAGTGCCCGACGCACTTGCACCCGTCAGAGTTGGATGTGGCGTGATCGCCTCCCGTTACTGTATACGAAAACTGAGTACCAAACCCACAACGGGCGCAACGGTTTAGCCATTTTTTTGCAGGATGGCCTTGAGCCGCTGGAGCATCTGAAGGGCATCCACCGGCGTCGTACGGTTGATATCGACCTCTCCGACGGCGTCCACCAGTTCCTTCCACCACGCCGGTAATTCGGCCGGATCTCCGAAGAGCAGCCCCTGGGCCGGATTCGGCCGTGATTTTCGGCCGGTCGCCGCCGAACCGGGGCCGCGATGGAAGTTTTTTTCGAGATCATTCAGGATCGCCTCCGCCCGCTTGACCACGCTGGCCGGCATGCCGGCCATCGCGGCGACGTGAACGCCGTAGCTCCGATCTGCCGCGCCGGGCACGATCTTGTGGAGGAAGACCACATCGCGGCCCGTCCCGTCCGGGCGAAGCTGCTCATGGACCGCCACGTTGAAGTTAGCGACGCCGTCGAGCTTCTCGGCGAGGTCGGTCAGCTCGTGGTAGTGCGTGGCGAACAGCGTACGGCAGCCGACGCGTTCGGCGATGTGTTCGGTGATCGCCCATGCCAGCGAGAGGCCGTCGTAGGTGCTCGTGCCCCGGCCGATTTCGTCGAGGATGACGAGCGAGCGCGGCGTGGCGTTGTGAAGAATTCGCGTCGTTTCGACCATTTCGACCATGAATGTTGAAAGGCCGCGGGCGAGTTCGTCGCTCGCGCCGACGCGGGCGAAGATGCGATCGACCGGCGTCCATCGCATGGACTTTGCGGGAACGAAACCGCCGGTCTGTGCGAGAAGCGTCAGCAAGGCGACCTGTCGAATGTAAGTCGACTTACCCGCCATGTTCGGACCGGTGATGACCAGGAACTGGTTGGCGCCGGGCGCGAGATGACAGTCATTGGGGACGAATTTCTCCCGCTCCGTCGCGTCGAGCACCGGGTGACGGCCGTCGACGATTTCGAGAATCCCGCCCGCGGCATTCGTGTCGCGCACGAGTTCGGGGCGAACATATCCCCGGAGCCGGGCGAGTTCCGCGAGCGACGAGAGCACATCGAGCATCGCCAGGCCGTCGGCCGCCTCCTGAAGCCTCGGCAGTGATTCGGCCGCCTTCGCCCGGATTTGTTCGAAGAGATCGAGTTCGAGCTGTTTGGCGCGATCGGCCGCGCCGAGCACTTCGTCTTCATGACGCTTGAGTTCGTCGGTGATGTACCGCTCCGCGTTTCGAACAGTCTGCTTGCGAACGTACTCCGGCGGCGCCTTGTCGCGGTGCTGATGCGTGATTTCGATGTAGTAGCCGAAGACGGAATTGAATCCAATTTTGAGCGTGGGTATGCCCGTTCGCTTCGATTCCTTCGCCTGGTATTCGGCGAGCCATTGCTGGCCGTCGTCGCCGATGTTGCGCAGGCGGTCGAGTTCGGCGTTGAATCCATCGGCGATGAAGCCGCCGTCGCGCGCCAGCAGGGAGGCGTCCTCCCTGATCGCGGTGGTCAGGTACTCGCCGAGTTCATCGAGCCCGGTGATCTGCGCGCGCAGGGCGGAGAGCAGGTCGATTCCGTCGCGAATTCCGGCCGAATCCACTGCCGTCTCGTCACCCGTTGCAGCGGCCACGGCGGGGCCGATGGCGTCCGCGATCTCGCGGCAGCGAAGGAGCGCACGACCCAATACGACGACATCGCGCGGCGTGGCGCGGCCGACGCCGAGACGGGCGACGATGCGTTCGACATCGCCGACGGCCTTGAGATGCTCGCGCGTGGAGCGAAGCCGGTCGGGCTGATGGTGAAAGTCGGCGATGGCGGACTGCCGGGCGAGAATCTCATCGACATCGAGCAGCGGAAAGCATAGCCATTCCCGGAGGCGGCGGGCGCCCATTGGATTCACCGTCGCATCGACCGCGCCGAGAAGCGAACCCTCGCGGGCGCCGTCGCGCAAGGTGCGTTCCACCTCAAGGGATCGCAGTGTCACCTGATCGATCATCACGCAGCGGTCGGAGCGTCGCGGCACGACGCTGAGGATGTGTGCCAACGCCGACTTCTGCGTTTCCTGGAGATAGTCGAGGACCGCGGACGCGGCGCACAGCGAGCGATCGAACTCATCGAAGCCGAAGCCGGCGAATGAGGCGACCTCAAAATGCTTCCGGAGGAGCTGCGACGCCATGTGCTCGCTGAACACGTGTGCGGGTCGCGGCGTGACGGCCGCGCCGAGCATTTCGCGAAGCTCATCGAGGAACGAGTTGTCGGCGTCGATGGCCGAATCCGGCACGAGGATTTCGGCCGGTCGAATGCGGGCCAGGTCGTCGATCAGCGCCTTGGGCGACACCAGTTCGGCCACGAATCGTCCGCCGGCGAGTTCGACGCAGGCGAGGCCGATGCGACCGGTCTTCCAGTCGGATTTCTCGGGGCAGATGGCGACGAGTTGATTGGGGGCCTGGGCGTCGAGCAGCGCGTCGTCGGTCAGCGTGCCGGGTGTGATGATGCGCTGCACGGCGCGTTTGACGACACCCTTGGCGGTGCGGGGGTCTTCAATCTGCTCGCTGATCGCCACCTTGTAGCCCGCGCGTACGAGCTTGGCGACATAGTTGTCGAGGGCGTGAAAGGGGATGCCCGCGAGCGGAATCGGGTTGTCGGCGTGCTTGCTTCGTGCGGTGAGCGTGAGATTGAGCACGCGGGCGATTGTCTTGGCGTCGTCGAAAAAGGTCTCGTAGAAGTCGCCCATGCGGAACAGGAGGATGGCCTCGCCGACCTGTGATTTCTGATCGATGTACTGCTGCATCGCGGGCGTGAGACCGGCGGGATCGATGGCGGAGAGCGGGGTCGACGGGACCGCGGGCTCGGCGGGCGTGACCGGCTTGGGCGCGCGCGTTTTTTTTGCTTTGGCTTTCGGCTGTTCCACGTCTGTCGATGGGTCGGACATTCGCGGCATTGTACATCGCGAAGTGGGTTGGAACAGGCGGGATGGAATTCACAGGTCGATCGAACGGCCGTGATGAAGCTGTGGAGAGGCAGGGCGGCGCGCCGCGGGGTCGCGGTTTTGGCTATACTGGCCCCATGCACGATTCAACCCAGATCAGACGTCGGATTTCCGAGAAAGCCGGGCGGTTCGAGGAGTCCGTCATACGACGGATGACGCAGGTGTGTCTCGCCCAGGGCGGGGTCAACCTGGCGCAGGGATTTCCCGATTTTCCGACGCCGCCGGAGTTGCAGGATGCGGCCATACAGGCGATTCGCGACGGGTTTAACCAGTACGCCCGGACCTGGGGCGCGCCGGCCATGGTCGAGGCCCTCGCGGAGAAGATGCGCTGGTTCCAGGGGATGGAGATCGATCCGAATACGCAGACGACGATCTGCTGCGGCACGACCGAGGCGATGATCTCGTCGCTCCTGGCCACGATCGATCCGGGCGACGAAGTGATCGTCACGTCGCCTTTCTACGAGAACTACGGCGCCGACACGATTCTCTGCGGCGCGACGCCGCGCTACGTCACGCTGCATCCGACGAAGGCCGGCGGATTCGCATTCGACCCGGACGAGCTGCGCAGGGCGTTCAACAACAAGACGCGCGGGATCATCGTCAACACGCCGAACAATCCGACGGGAAAGGTATACTCCCGCGAGGATCTCTCGCTCATCGCCGAGCTTTGTATTCGCCACGATGTGCTGGCGTTCACCGATGAAATCTACGAGCACATCCTGTACGACGGCCGTGAGCATATCGCGCTGGCGACGCTGCCCGGCATGGCGGATCGGACGATCACGATCGGCGGTCTATCTAAAACGTACAGCGTGACGGGCTGGCGCGTGGCATGGGCGATCGCGTCACCGGAAATAACGGCCGCAATTCGAAAGGTGCATGACTTTCTGACGGTCGGCGCGCCGCATCCGCTTCAGATCGCCGGCGCGGCGGCGCTGCGACTGCCGCGCTCGTTCTATGAACATCTGGGCACGGACTACACCCGTCGTCGGGACCTGATGTGGTCGGCGCTGAAAGACGCGGGCTTCGAGGGGTACTACCCCGAAGGCGCGTACTACATCATGGTGAACATCGATCGGTTCAAGCGCAACGGCGAGGACGACACGGCGTTCGCGCTGCGGCTGGTGAAAGAGGCCGGCGTGGCGACGGTGCCGGGCAGCAGCTTCTACAACCCGCCGAGCCTGGGGCACCACCTGATTCGCTTCTGCTTCTGCAAGAAGGATGAAACGCTGCTCGACGCCGGAAAGCGTCTGCGGGAGTGGCGTTCGCGGCAATGATCGTGTCGCGCGGCGGCTCGCGTCGTGATCGGATGCGGCGCTCGCCGACCTCGGGCTGAGCCCGAGGCTCTGTATGACACTCAGAGCCGCCCCGTCCCCGGGGCGGTGAGATTCCGCGCACGCGTTCACATGAGTCAGTTCTTCGACGCGGAGAGCCTTCCATCTCAGCCCGGTGTCGAGAAGTTGACCTTCGGCGCTTCCTTGGCCGCCTCCGGCGCTTCGAAGCGCTCCGCCTGCGTTACACCCGCCCACTTCGACGTGATCGAGCCGAAGACACCGCGAACGTGCGTGTTCAACTCCCTGACGGCCTCGTTGTACCGCCGGCGCTTCTCGGCGACGCGGTTCTCGGTGCCTTCCAGCGAGACCATGAGGTCGCGGAAGCCCTGATTGGCCTTGAGGTCGGGGTATTTCTCCTGAATGAGCAAGAGACGCGACAGGGCGGACTCAATTCCGGTGGCGGCCTCGGCCCGCGCCGCTGGTGTGGCCGCTCCGACGTAGCTCTTACGGGCGTTGGTGACCTGCTCGATGATCTCCTTCTCGTGACCCGCAACGCCCTTGACGGACTCGACGAGATTTGGAATCAGGTCGTAGCGGCGCTGAAGGTCCGTTTCGACATCCGCCCAGGCGGTCTTGACGGTTTCGTCGAGCCGGATGGACGTTGAGTAGCTGCTGTAAAACCCGCAGCCGCCGATGGTGATGGCCAGAAAGAAAAACACGAGCCCGCCGACCAGGATGATTCTACCCGTACGCATTTTCATACTCCTCAGCAATTCAAGACGACTGTTTGAATTACCATCCGTTCAAGTTTGATACAGTTGCCGCGCGCGATCCAAGCTCTTACAGCCGGATCGCCGCGGGCGCTTTCCGCTGTGAATTAGACGACGATCTCCAAATATTCCCTGTCACCAGCCACCCCCCGCGCCGCCGCCGCCAAATGAGCCTCCGCCTCCGCCGCCGAATCCGCCACCCCCGAATCCGCCGCCACCAAATCCACCGCCGCTCGACCAGCCTCCGCCGCC
Organism: uncultured Planctomycetaceae bacterium; assembly: GCA_938008425.1. GTDB lineage: Bacteria > Planctomycetota > Phycisphaerae > UBA1845 > UTPLA1 > JADJRI01. Next base: position 8,882 of record CALLKH010000544.1, read on the forward strand.
GCGCCGGCCTCCAAGAAGCGATCCGAGCAGCATGCCGGTGACCAGGCCGCCCATATCCACGCCGCCGCGACGGCCATATCGTCGCCGGCCGGTGAAGGAGCCGAGCAGTGACAGCAACACGATGACCATGAAGAGCGACGAGAAACAGGCGCCGCCGACGGTCCGGCCGCCGCGGCCGCGTCGTTGCGGTTGTGGAGCCGGGGTCGCAGTCTTGAGGGCAAGTGATTGCCCGGCATCGGCTGCGATGCGCTGCGCGATGTCACTGGTCAGGGCGTAGATGCCGCCGGCATAGTCACCCTGCCGGAAGCGCGGCACCAGCAGCTGTCGGGCCGCGCCGTCGAGATACAAATCGGGCAGCGCTCCCTCGATTCCCTGCCCGGTGATGACGCGATACTTGCGATCGCCATGGGCGACGATCATCAAGACGCCATTGTCCTTGTTTGCATCGCCCAGCTTCCACTTACGCGAGAGCTCCATGGCGTAGTCGTGAAGATCGCGACCGTTGGTCGAGCGAATGACGAGAATTCGCATCTGAGCAAGATTCTTCTGTTCCAGCTCCAGGAGCACGGCGTTCAGTGCGTTCTTGGTCTGGCCGTCGATGATGCCGACTTCATCGATCACCCCGGTTCGCGGCGCTGAGTCCGGCACCGCCATTGCCGGAGCCGCCACGACCAGCGCAACTATCATCGCCGTCAGTGCGCCGGCGCCGATCGCCGGAGAACGCCCCGGATGAAATCCAACCCGTGCGTCGTTGCTAGAGTGCATCAGCCTTCTCCGCGAGTTTTTCGACGTCGTGATAAAAGGTCTGAAACTCGGGCCAGCCCAGGCCGCCGTGTGACAGGATGACCGATCGAGCCCCTTCAAGGCGGCAACCGAGCCACTGCTCCGTCTCGCCGAGCACCTGTTCGGACGGGGCGTAGTCCTTCTTGCCGTGAATCCAGGACACGCCGCGAAGCGTTCGGAGAAGCTGGCGGCCGATGTCGAGTTGAAGATCGCCGAGCAGGCCTTCATGGGTCCCGGCCGAGAGAACGGCCTGCCGGAGTCGGATGAGAATCTGCTTGAGCTCCCGCTCGCACTGAAGTCGCAAGTGTTCGGTTTCGACATGCAGATCAGCAAAGTAGTCCTGTCCCGCCAGCGTGGCGCGGCGCTGTATGATCTCGGCGAATTCAAGTGGGAAGGTATCGAGCGATGCGGTGATGTAGCCGGGCGTCATCACCAGCGGCGCTGCGATGTGTTTGGCGCCAAATTGGGGGCCGTGCTCCGAGATCCGCCGCAGGAGTCCGAGGTCGATCCCATCGAGCACCAGAACGCTTCGGGCGGCCAGATGAGCAAGATCAAAGTCCTTCGAAAGAACCTGCCCGAAGGCGGTGAGTCCGTTCAACCGGGGGCCGGTCAGTTTCTGAATGAGCGCGGCAAACTCCTGAAGCGCCGGCCGCATGATCGGCGAGATCAGCTCGATGTTGTTTTCGTCGGCAATGCTCGTGCTCACGCGCTCCTCCTGTGATAGGGGGTTGCCCTCGGCCGGTCGCTCCCGCACGATCACCTCGAAGAGGACCCGCGCACGGCGACTTTGACCGATTAGAAAATAGTCCGCCGTAACCCGCCCGGCCATTACACATTTGCCGCTCATTTATAGCCGGCGACGACGGTATGATCCCCGTTTATGGACCTATTCGCCGAACAACGCAAGAAGGCGCTCGCCGGTGTTCATCCGCTGGCGGTGCGAATGCGGCCGCGAACACTGGATGAATTCGTCGGGCAGGGGCATTTCATCGGGGAAGGAAAGCTGCTTCGACGGCTCCTGGATGCGGACCGTCTCGCGAGCGCGATTTTTCACGGCCCGCCCGGCACCGGCAAGACCACGCTCGCCCACATCATCGCGAATCGAACGCAGGCGGCGTTTGAGGTGGCCAACGCCGCGACGATCGGCGTCAAGGAAGTGCGCGAGGTGATCGAGCGGGCGAAGCGGCGCATCGAAAGCGGCGGCCGGCGAACGGTGCTCTTTCTCGACGAAATCCACCGGTTCAACCGCGCCCAGCAGGACGTGCTCCTCGGTGACGTCGAAGCGGGCGTCATCATTCTGCTTGGGGCCACAACGGAAAATCCGTACTTCTCGGTGAACTCCGCGCTGGTTTCGCGGAGCCAGATCTTTCAATTCGAATCGCTCAGCGAGGGCGACATCAAGCGGCTCATCGCCGTTGCACTCACGGATGAGACCCGCGGTCTCGGCCGACACGGTGCGACCATCGACGATGCCGCATTGGATCTGCTGGCGACGATGTGCGACGGCGATGCGCGCCGGGCGCTTTCAGCGCTGGAGGTGGCGGTCCTCTCGCAGATGAAATCGGCTGGGTCGGCGGACTCGACGGCGAGGACGGGTGAAGACGATACCCGGGCGCCGTCGGCCGGCATCCGGATCACGGTTGAAGTCGCGCAGGACTCGATTCAGCGCAAGGCAGTCGTGTATGACGGAACAGGCGACGAACATTACGACGCGGCCAGCGCGTTGATCAGATCGATGCGCGGCGGCGATCCGGATGCGACGGTGTACTGGCTCGCCAAGATGCTGGAGGCGGGTGAGGATCCCCGTTTCGTCGCCCGACGAATTGCAATCTGCGCCGCCGAGGATGTCGGCAACGCCGATCCGATGGCGCTGGTCCTCGCGAACGCGGCGGTGCAGACGACGCTGTTCGTGGGAATGCCAGAATGTCAATTGCCGCTTGCGCAGGCGGCGATTTACATCGCCTGTGCGCCCAAAAGCAACGCCAGCGCGATGGCGATCTGGACGGCGATGGCCGACGTTCGGGAAGGGCGGACGATCCCGGTTCCACGGCACCTGCGCGACGCCCATTACTCCGGTGCAAAAAAAATGGGGCACGGCACTGGCTATCAATACGCCCATGACGCGCCAGGCGGGGTGGTGGGGCAGGAATACCTCGGCGTGGACAAGACCTATTATCAACCGACCGATCGAGGGCAGGAAAAGGTGATGGCCGAACACCTTGAACGGTTCAAGACTCTCCGCGACGAAGTTCGAAATCGAAAGTCGACTGACAAAAAGCAAGCCGAACCCCGACGGGGTAGTCCGCCGCGGCATGTTCAACGAGATTGATCATCAGCATTTCAAGGACGAACAGGAACGCAAACGATGGAATTAGCCATACTGACGACGGGTGGAACGATCGAGAAGTCCTATGACGAAAGCGACGGATCATTGCGAAATGTCGGCTCGGTCTTGAATCACATTCTGGATCGGCTGCGGCTGGTCGATCTCTCTTATCGTCATGTTCGCGTCATGTCGAAGGATTCCCTCGAGATGACCGATTCGGATCGCGACGCCATCCTGGCCGCCGTGCGGGAGGCGTTGCCCTCGGCCGATGCGGTCATTGTCGTGCACGGCACCGACACGCTTGCACTCACCGGAGAACATCTCCAACAGAATCTAAAGGGGCTTGACCGGCCGGTGGTGCTGACCGGGGCGATGCGGCCGTTCGAATTCCGGGACAGTGACGCATTTCAGAACATGACCGAGGCGCTGCTGGCGTGT
>CALLKH010000545.1 GCA_938008425.1 uncultured Planctomycetaceae bacterium
CGTAATGCCCTGGCCGACGAAGTGCGTTCGCGGCTTCCAGACCATGCCAAACGGTCATGAGCAGCTCGTCGGGCATATGATCGAGGTTCTCCTTGACGGCAAGGTCGGCATACTCGCCGAGGGCTTCGCTGCATTCGTCACGGCCGGTCTCGGATCGCTGCCACAAGAACAATACAACGATTCCGATGAGCCCCAACAGCAGGCCCGCGACGCGCCGCCAGAAATGCAGCTTTCGTCGCAGCGCCAGCGCATCATCGCGAATGACGGATTCAACGCTCTCGTCTGAAGCGGCCGCATTGCCGTGTTCGGTCATGGTCGATGCATCCCGAAGTTGGGTCTCATCGGCGGTAAAGTAATTGCAAGCCTCTAGTTGTGCGACTATATAGCCGGATTGGTTGATCTCACAAGACGCGCGGGCGAGGATTCTGATTTCACTCAGCCCGCGGAAATCAGAGCCCGCCGGGCGACAGATTAGCGGGGAATCATGGCGAAGGAGAAGGACAAAGGGGTCGTGGTGTCATTTCGGGTCGACCGGCATCTGGCGGACGTCCTGAACAAGGTGCCGGACAAATCGTCGTTTATCCGGGATGTGATCCTGCGAAGCTTCTACGACACCTGCCCGACATGCAGAGGCCGCGGCGTGGTACCCGAGGAACTCGGCAAATGGGCGGCCAAAATGCTGCGACAGGAAAAGGCCGTCGATTGCAGTTGCTGCAATTACAGCTACCCCCCGGCCGCGCTCGCGCGCGGGGATGCGCCGAAGTCAACGCGGGACCGGTTCGTCTGCCCGCACTGCCGATCGCATGAGCATACGCACTAGGACGAGCCGCGACAGGCTCCCCCCGAATCCGGTCTATTGAGTTGTCGCAGAGCATCGGCGCGGCTATTCTTCCGGCCATCGCAATCAACACCGAAGTCCGGCAGGCTCATTCGCCGGGAACGCCAGATCTGGACGGACCAACGGAATGGCCCACGCATCGACGACGGCACCGAAGCAAGGCGCGGAAGCCTCCTCGACATCATTCCCCTCGCTCCTGATCCGGAATCGAAACTTCATCCTTCTCTGGATGGCCTACGGCATTTCCGCGCTCGGCGATCACCTCTCCGAGATGGGCCTGCTCAAACTTCAGGATGCCCTCAGCGAGGGAAACCGGGATTCCATTCGCATCCAGGCGATGATGACGCTCATGTTCATGTGCCCGTTCGTCCTGTTCGGGCCCGTGTTCGGCTGGCTGGCCGACCGACTGCCGCGCAAGTGGCTCATGTTCAGTGCGGACCTCATTCGCGCGGTCATCATGATCGAGATGCTCTGGCTGCTGACGCACCTCGATACGGCGTTCGGATCGGGCGGGCAGCCGCTCTCGCTGCACTACGCCGTTCTGCCGCTGGTGCTGATGGGAATCTTCGCCGCCATGTTTTCGCCGGCCCGGCTCTCGCTTCTACCCACCCTTATCCGGCAGGACCAGCTCATTCGCGCCAACGCCATGACCGCCGGCCTCGGCATGATCGCCACGATCCTCTCAGCCGTCGTCGGCGGAAAAATCATCGAATATGTGACGCCGGCCGACAGAGGCGCCCTCATGATCTTCCGGCTCGACGCGCTGACGTTTGTGCTCAGCGCGGTGTGCATCTTCATGATCCGCCCGCCGAAGCAGCACACCTCCGGCGAGTCGCACGATTTCTCGGCGATCGCCCACGGGTTCCGCTATATCAAGGTCCATCGACTGGTCAGCGAGCTCATCATCGTGTCGGCTGTGCTTTGGACCGCCTCGGGCGTCGTCATGAGCCTGATTCCGGCGATCGTGCGCGGCGTCTTCGGCGGCAGCTATGACGACCTCGGCATCTTCAAGGGCATCCTTGGCATCGGCATGGTTGTGGGGTCCATCCTGCTGACGCTCATGGGCAACGCCCTCAAGAGCGAACTGGCGATGTCGTGGTCGCTCACGCTGGCGGGGCTTTCGGGCATTTTCCTGACGTTGTCGATCTGGCTGAAATGGAGCCAGTTCGCCTGCGGAACCGGGCTGTTCCTGATCGGATTCTTCGGGGCGGGAATTCAGGTCAGCGTCAACGCGCTGATTCAGCGAATCGTGCCGAACTACATGCGCGGGCGCGTCTTCGGCGTGCATGATCTCTGCACCATCTCCGGCCTCTGCCTCGCCACCGGCCTTCTGGGCATTCCGCCCTGGCACAACCTGGATGACCACATGGCGTGGATCATGGCCATCGCGGCCGTTGGCCTCCTCGCGGCCGGTATCTGGGTGACACGCATCCGCCTCATGCGCGGCAAGTTCGGACCAATCCTGACATTCTGGAAGAACCTGAGCGATTTCTACTGCTGGCTCTGGGCCCGCGCGAGGCGCGACGGAATCTGCACCGTACCGGCCACCGGCGGCGCCATCGTCGCGGCCAATCATAATTCCATGCTCGACCCGTTCGTGCTGACGTCCGGCTCGCCGAACCGCGTCATCGGCTTCATGATCGCCATTGAGTACGCGAAGATTCCCGGGTTCAGCAAGCTGGTCGAGGCCATCGAATGCGTGCCGGTCACGCGAACCGGCGTCGACACCGCCAGCATCAAGGCGGCGCTGCGGCACCTTCAGAACGGCAAACTGCTCGGCATCTTTCCACAGGGTCGGATTCAGAATCCCGCCGAAGAGCCGGTCGCCCGCGAAGGTGTCGGCATGCTGGCCCTGCGAAGCGGCGCGCCGGTCATTCCCGCCTACATCTCGGGGGTTCGGTACAGCGACGGCATCGCCGGCTCCTTCCTCCGCCGCCACCGCGCCGTCGTCAAATACGGCCAACCGCTCGACCTCTCACCCTGGGCGGGACGTGAAAAGGACCGCGCCGCCTACAAAGAAGTCGCCGACTACATCATGGCGGAGATCATGAAGCTCAAGCCGGCGGAGTGATCGTCTCGCGATTTCTACTGCCTGCGTTTGACAGGAATCGTCAGCGTCGACTTCGAGCGGGCGAAGCCGAGTTGCGTGGAATTTGAATTCGTAAGGACAACGTCAAGCAGGCGTACTCGCGGCGATCATAACAATCAGAGCCGCCCCGTCCCGGGGTGGTGTCGAGCGACGTGCCCAACGTTCAATCTCACACAACGATTAGAAACGTTGCCGTGGTCTCAACACCGGGCTGAGACAGCCCGACTCTGGTTTCGTAGCGACGTTGAGGTGTTGACGCTCAGTGCGATCCGTTGAGTTCGGCAAC
>CALLKH010000546.1 GCA_938008425.1 uncultured Planctomycetaceae bacterium
GAAAAGACACTGGGCAAACAGGCGGTGTTACGGGGTGTGGACCTGACCATTCCGGAGGGAAAGCTCACTACCATCATCGGTGGAAGCGGCTCGGGGAAGAGCGTGCTGCTGAAGCACATTATCGGCCTCATGCAGCCTGATCGGGGGGAGATTTGTATCGATGGTACCGACATCGCCCATCTCAAGGGGAAGGCGCTCAATGAGGTCCGTAAGAAGTTCGCCATGTTATTTCAAAGCGCGGCGCTGTTCGATTCGATGACGGTGTTTGAAAACGTCGCCTTCCCCCTGCGAGAAAAGCTTCGCTTGAAGGGCGAGGTCGTCACCCGGCGGGTTGAGGAAAAGCTGGAGCAGGTCGGATTGACGGGCATGGGGCACAAGTTCCCGGCCGAATTGAGCGGAGGCATGCGCAAACGCGCCGGGTTGGCGCGCGCCTTGGTGATGGAGCCGGAGATCATTCTGTTCGACGAGCCGACGACGGGACTCGATCCCTTGCTGGCCAAGTCTATTCACGATTTGATTGTGGCGATGCAGCAACAATTCAAGTTCACCGCCGTCATGGTCAGTCACGAGATTCCCGAAATCTTCGGGATTTCCGATTATGTGGCGATGCTCAAGAACGGACGGATTGCCGAAATGGCGCCGTCGCACGAGTTCATGAAGACGACGGACGAAGAGATTCGGGAGTTTATTTTTGTCGCCGGGACCGTCACGCCGAAGGGGTTGCCGACCGCATCCCTCTAAGAGGAGACGTTATGGAACGCGCAAGGCTGGAATTGATGGTGGGAATCTTTGTGCTCGTGGGGATCGCCTGTCTGGGCTACCTGTCCATCAAGTTGGGTAAACTGGAAGTCATCGGCGGACACAATTACCCGGTCGGGGCGGAGTTTACGTCCGCATCGGGACTCAAACCGGGGGCATCGGTCGAAATCGCCGGTGTCGAGGTGGGGCGTGTCCGGCATATCGGCTTGAGCAGCGACCGTGCTCTGGTGGAATTGGCGATCCAGGACGGCGTGAAATTGTATTCCGATACGATCGCTTCCATTAAGACTCGCGGAATTATCGGGGACAAGTATCTGGCCCTCTCGGTGGGCGGCGGGGGCGATCCGTTGAAGCCCGGGGACAAGATTCGTGATACCGAGTCCGGACTTGATCTCGAAGAACTGGTCAGCCAGTATGTGCACGGGAAGGTCAACTAGAGTGATCATGTCAACTGTCGGGAACTGAACGTGGATAGGCCGGGCCGGTGGGGTCAGAGACTCACCACTCAAAGGAGAGGTGTTGCGATGCAGACAAGCCGTTGGATGATGATCGGGGCCTTGCTGGCCTTACAGATTGTGGTGGGCGGACTTTCGTCCGCCATGGCCGGGCCGGCGACGGATTCGCTCAAGGGCACCATCGATGAGGTGCTCAGGATCTTGAACGATAAAGAATTGAAAGTCCCGGCCCGCCAGGAGGACCGTCGGCAGCGTTTGGAGAAAGTCGTGGCCCAGCGCTTCGACTACCCCGAAATGTCCCGGCGGTCGTTGGGCGCACAGTGGAATCAGTTGTCGGACAAGGACAAGCAGGAGTTCGTCGATCTGTTCCGGACGCTCTTGACCAATACGTATGCTGATCGTGTAGAGACCTATTCGGGCGAGGGTGTGCAGTATCTCAACGAGCGGACTGAAAAAGAATATGCGGAAGTCCGCACCAAAGTGCTGTCCGGGAAAACTGAAATTCCCATGGATTACCGGTTACTGAACAAGAGCAATGACTGGCATGTGTACGATGTCGTGGTCGATGGCGTCAGTCTGGTGAACAATTACCGCGGACAATTCACAAAAATCCTCCACACCTCCTCGTATCCCGAACTCGTCAATCAACTCCGCAAGAAATCCGACAAGATCAAAGCTCCGTAGGTCCGGTAGGGAGCGAGCGATTCCGGCGAGCGCCATGCAGTGTCATTATTTGTCGTCGATTCGAAGCTGTCTGGCGTTGGCCGGCTTTCTGATCCTGAGCTTTCCGGCTCCGGCGGGCGCCGACACGCAGATTTTCCCGGTCCCTTCTGTCTCGACCAGCCGGAACGACGGCAATGACGCCGGGTTGATCGCACCGATTCTGATTACGGATCCGGACGGAGAGCTGAAGTATCTGATGGCGCCCATGCTCATCCAAAACTCGATCGTGGGCACTCGCGGGGTCTTCAATTTGTTCAAGTACGATCCGGGTGGACGCCAGATGCGATTCATCGCCTCGTTGACCGAACGGATTGAACGGAAGGTGTTGTTCGATTATGTCGATCCGGCATTCGGCAACGGGCAGTATTCACTCAATTTCGGCGGCACCTTTTTTAAAAACGCGACATCACGGTTCTTCGGGCTCGGCCAGGCCACGACCCAGGCCGATGAGTCCAACTATACGGCCAGGGAAGCGCGTGCCTACTGGCGGCTCGGCCTCTATGCGAATGAAGTGACGCAGATTTCTGTCGGGCAGCGGGTCCGGCAGGTGCAACTCCAGCGAGGGGCGATCGATCTGCCCTTTTCGGTTGAACAGTTTCCAACGGTTGACGGCATTCAAGGCGAGTCCATCATCATCGGTCACCGCGCCTCGTTTTATTACGACACTCGTGACAGTCTAGTTACCCCCACCGACGGCGTGGCCATCACTGCCTATGCCGAACTGAATCAGAATGTGAAAAACGGCGATCACCCGGTGTATTCGCGGTACGAACTGGAAGTCAAAAAATTGTTCCCGAGCGAGTCCAAGCGCGCCATTCTGGTCGTCCGCGCCGACTTGCAGGCGACCATCGGATCCCAAGTGCCGTTTTTCGAGCAGTCCTCGCTCGGGGGGCAGAACAACCTTCGCGGGTTCGGCCTGGACCGGTACATCGACAAACATTTGATTGCCTTCAGCATCGAGGAGCGAATTCACATCTTGAGGACGAAGCTGGCCGGGGTGACCGCGGATTTCGAGGTGGCGCCCTTTCTCGACACGGGGCAGGTCTTCAACTCATTCAAAGACGTCAGCTTTCAAGATTATCGGATGACGCCGGGGTTGGGGTTTCGCGCCATCGTTCGCCCCAATGTCGTTGGTCGTGTCGATTACGGATACAGCCGCGAGGGGGGCGCGGTCTTTGCAGGACTGGACTTTCCCTATTAACGGGTTGCCGGAGAACGGCTGGGACACCTGCGAAAAACGTCCAGGAAGTCTGGTGGGAAGTGCGGCGGATGCGGCT
>CALLKH010000547.1 GCA_938008425.1 uncultured Planctomycetaceae bacterium
GTCGCGCGGCGGCGCCATATTTGCGACTGTTTCGCGAATGGACGGGGCTTTCGGGCTTGAAGGCGGCGCGTTCGACGCGGCGCAGGGCGGGCTCGCAGGACTCGCAAAGACGGCGGCGCGGGAGTGGCCGCTGGTGGCGTGCCGGGCCATCGATGTGTCGCTGGGATGGCACGATTCGAAGGCGTCGGCCGCGGCGGTGGTGCGGGAACTGGGAGAGCAGGGACCTGTGGAGGTCGGGCTCGATGGTTCACGCCGGCGCGGGCTGTCGCTGGCGGACGGGTTCGACGCGCCCTCGGGGACGCCGGTGCTGAAGTCAGGCGACGTGGTGATCGTGACCGGCGGGGCGCGCGGCGTGACGGCCGAAGCGGCACTGGCGCTGGCTCGACGCTATCGACCGACGCTGGTATTGCTCGGGCGAACCTCGCTGCCGGAGGGCGAGCCCTCGTGGCTCGTCGGCGTGGAGGACGAGGATGACGTTCGAAAGGCGGTGCGGGAGCATGAGTTCGCGGGCCGCAAGACGACGCCGAGAGACCTTCGCGCGGCGACGTCGAAGTACCTGTCGCGGCGGGAGATTCGGCGAAACCTCGATCGGATTCGCGCGGCGGGGTCGGCGGTGGAGTATCGCGATGTGGATGTGTGCGACGCGGCTGCGATGCGGGCGATGCTCGCGGATGTGCAGGCGTCGCTCGGACCCGTGCGCGGCATCATTCACGGCGCGGGGGTGATCGAAGATCGCAAGATCGACAACAAAACCGCGGAGCAGTTCGCCGCCGTGTTTGATACCAAGGTGGCGGGTTTGAGGAATGTGCTCGACGCCGTTCGCCTCGGCGAACTTCGCGCGGTGGTGATGTTCTCGTCGGTGAGCGGTCGATGCGGCAATGTCGGGCAGATCGACTACGCGTGCGCCAATGAGGTGTTGAACAAGGTCGTTCAGCGAATGGCGGCGATGCTGCCCTCGGCGCGGATGGTGTCGCTCAACTGGGGCCCGTGGGACGGCGGCATGGTGCATCCGATGCTTCGCCAGGAATTCGTCAACCACGGCCTCACGCTGATTCCGCTGGAGGCCGGCGCGGAGATCGTCGCTGATGAGCTGGCCGATTCGTGTGACACGGCGGCGGCAGAAGTGGTCGTCGGCTCGGATTTCGAGAGCGTCGCGGCTCCGACGGAGCATGGGGCTGCACCCAAGGCAGCTGCGCACGAGGCGCCGCCCGTCGCGCCGAGCGAGAGCGCCCTTATGACGGCTGCCTTCGAGCGAACGGTCGATGTCGAGTCGCACGAGTTCCTGCGTTCGCACGTGATTGATGGAAACGCGGTGCTGCCGGCCGCCGTGATGATGGAGTGGCTGGCGCACGCGGCGATGCATGTCAATCCGGGATTGAACGTGCAGGGATTGGATGATTTTCGCGTGCTCAAGGGCGTCGTCCTGAAGGATTCGCCTGTGGCACTGAAGTTTTATTGCAGCCGGCCGAGGCGGAGCGGCGATGTGTTCGACGTCGATGTCGAGCTGCGCACGACTTCAGGCGGCCCGGCAGGCGACACGAGGCATGCACGAGCGACAGTCGTGTTGACGTCGCGATCGGTTCCCGCGCCGGCGTTCGAGACGCCGCCCGGATTGATTGACCAGGCATATTCGCGCGGGGCGAGCGGCGCGTACGCCGATGTGCTGTTTCATGGTGCGGCGCTTCACGGCATTCAGCGCGTGGAGGGTATGACGAGTCAGGGCCTGATCGCCCGCGTGAAGATGTGCGACTCGCCGTCGTCGTGGATGGCCGATCCGCTTCGCAGCCACTGGCTGACGGATCCCTTGGCGCTGGACTGCGCGTTCCAGGCGGCGATTCTCTGGAGCGTCGAGCAGGCCGGGGCGCCCTGTCTGCCCGCGTCGGTGCGAAGCTATCGGCAGTATCGATCGAGCTTCCCGGCGGGCGGCGTGTCGATCGTGCTCCAGGTTCGACGGCATGATCGGAATCGGCTGGCGTATGACTGTGCCTTCGTCGATTCCGATGGCGTGCTGGTGGCACGGCTGGAGGGCGTCGAGGGGACCATCGACGCGTCGCTGGAACGCGCGTTTCGCCGGAGGGAACTCGGCGATGCGCCGGTGCCGCCGCGGGCGGGACGATAGGGGCGGGGGGTGAACGAGCGTCCGCCGATCGCCGTCGTGGGAATGGGGTGCGTTTTTCCCGGCGCGATGGATGTCGCGCGCTTCTGGGAGAACGTGGTCGGCCGCGTCGACCAGACGCGCGAGGTTCCCGAGGGCCGCTGGATTCTCGATCCGCGCCGGGCGACGGCGGATTCGCCAGAGCCGGATCGCGTGGTTTCGATTCGCGGCTGCTTTGTCGATCCGTTTCGGTGCGACGTCGCCGGGATGGACATCGACGGCGCACTTCTCGATCAGTTTGATCCACTCTACAGCATGGTCTTGCATGCCGGCCATTCGGCATGGCGGTCCGGTTCGACGACGGCTGTCGATCGATCGCGCGTCGGCGTCGTGCTGGCTTCGATCGCGCTGCCGACCGACGGCTCTTCGGCGATCACCCGCGAGATGCTGGGCGGGGCGTTCGAGCGGGCGCTGATGCGAAACGCGCCGGGCTGGATTCGTGAGCGGGTGCGGGCCGAGTCGCCGTCTCGAACGCATCCGCTCAATGCCCAGGTGACGAGCCTTCCTGCGGCGCTGCTTGCGCGGGCGCTGGGGCTCGGCGGCGGGGCGTACACGCTCGACGCCGCCTGTGCGTCATCGCTCTACGCGATCAAGCTGGCGTGCGATGAGCTTCAGGCCGGCCGATCGGATGCGATGCTGGCGGGCGGGGCGTCGCGGCCGGATTGCCTGTATACCCAGATGGGCTTTACGCAGCTTCGGGCGCTCTCGAAGTCGGGTCTCTGCGCGCCGTTCGACGAGCGTGCGGATGGGCTCGTGGTCGGCGAGGGGGCGGGGATAGTTCTGCTCAAGCGGCTCGATGACGCGCTTCGCGACGGCGACCGGATTCACGGCGTCATTCGCGGGATCGGGCTCTCGAACGACATCGGTGGGAGCCTGATCGCCCCGGATTCAGAGGGGCAGATTCGGGCGATGCGCGCGGCGTACGAGGCGGCCGGCTGGTCGCCGGACGCGGTTGATCTGATCGAATGTCACGGTACCGGCACTCCAACAGGCGATGCGGTGGAAATCACCAGCCTGCGAACGCTATGGAGCGGGCTCGATGCCCCGGCAGGTGGATGTCCGATCGGCTCGGTGAAGTCGCAGATCGGCCACCTATTGACGGGCGCCGGCGCGGCTGGGTTCATCAAGACGATTCTGGGCATGAACGAGGGCGTCTTGCCGCCGTCGATCAACTTCGAGCGGGCGAACCCGCTGGTGAGTTTCGAGGGCGGACCCTTCCGCGTGCAGACGACGCCGGCGCCGTGGAGCGTGCGTGAAGCAGGCACGCCGCGCCGGGCGGCGGTGAGCGGGTTCGGCTTCGGTGGCATCAACGCGCATGTGCTCGTGGAGGAGCACGCTGAAGGCGGTGGTGGATTCGTTCCGGCCGCCCATCGGCTCTCGTCGCCGGAGTTGGCGAGGATAGAGCGCTCCACAGAGCGCGAGCCGATCGCAATCATTGGAATGGACGCGCGATTCGGCGCGGTTGATTCTCTGGAGGCCTTCGCGAACTGCCTGTTTGGCGAGGCGTCGGCGTTTCGTGATCGACCGGCCGATCGGTGGCGTGGGTATGACACTTCGGACTCAATCGGCCCGGCGGTCGGCGCGTCCGCGACGATCAGGGCCGGCGATCGGGGCGCGTATATCGATCAACTGTCGATTCCGCTGGGTCGCTATCGCGTGCCGCCGAACGAGATGCCGGAGATTCTGCCGCAGCAGCTCATCGCGCTGGAGAGCGTGGCGGCGGCGGTCGAGGACGCGGGCCTGCCGATTCGCGAGCGTCGGCCGCGGGCGGGCGTCATCATCGGCATGTCGTTCGATTTCGAAACGACGGATTTTCATCTGCGCTGGTGGCTGGAGGGGCAGGCACGGCGCTGGGCCGAGGCGGCCGGGCTGTCGCCGTCGGAAGATGAACTTTCACGCTGGATTGAATCGCTCCAGGAGCAGGCGGGGCCGGCGCTGAGCGCGACGTCGACGATGGGCGCGCTGGGCAACATCATCGCCAGCCGGATCGCGCGGGAGTGCCAGTTCGGCGGCCCGAGCTTCGCGGTCTCGGCCGAGGCGGCGTCGGGCGTGGCGGCGCTGGATATCGCCGTGCGATCGCTGCAACTCGGCGAGACGGACTTGATGGTGGTTGGCGGCGTTGATCTTGCGGGGGATGTTCGATCGATTGAGACGACCGGCGCTTGTCGTCGCATAGGTGATGTTACGAGCGCGCGGCCGCTCGATGTGAACTCGCGCGGCGCGGCCATCGGCGAAGGGGCATCGAGCGTCGTGCTCAAGCGGCTCTCGGATGCGCTTCGCGACGGCGACCGGGTGTACGCCACGATCCTCGGCGTCGGCCGTGCATCGGGCGGGGCGATCGGGCCGATGGAAGATGGACGGTTGGTCGCGGATCAACGCGATGTGTACTGCCGATCCGTTCAAAATGCTCTGGCTGACGCGCGAGTGGATCTCGCGTCGGTTGGCTACATTGAGGCGGCGGCGAGCGGCGATCCGCTCGAGGATGGCGCCGAGGTCGCGGCGCTGGGGGCGTTGTTTGGCGGCGTGGATCGAGATGTCGCGGTCGGGTCGGCTGCGGGAAGAATTGGCCGGACGGGCGCGGCGTCGGCGGTTGCGTCGATCGTCGGGGCGAGTCTCAGTCTGCATCATCGAATGATCGCGGCGTCGCCGGAGTTTGAATCGGTTGATGCGGGGGTTTGGAACGAAGCGCGCCTGCATGTGCCGCGCTCGCCAATTGCCTGGCTTCGGGATCGCACCGACGGGCAGCGGCGTGCGCTCGTCGGTTCGATGACCATGGACGGCCAGTGCGGGCATGTCGTGCTGGAGGAGAGCCCGCAGGCTGTGCGAGCCGCGCGGATTGATGTCAGCGGCGTGTCTCGGGATAAGCTGGTGGCGATTCGCGCCGATGACGTCGACCCGCTTCAACGCGCCCTTGTGAAACTCGTATCAGATGTCGAGCGATTGGGCTTCGCTGAGGCCATCCGCTCGTCTTCAGATGAAGATGGAAAATTCGCGGTCGCCTTGGTGGCGTCCAATCGCGAAGAGCTGCTCGCCGCGATTGGTGAGGCGCGTCGATCACTCGCGGAGCAGCCGACGTCTGCCATCAATGGCAAGTCGGGCGTTTATTACACGCCGACGCCGCTGGCCGGCGATGGCGAATTGGCGTTCGTCTTCCCCGGCTCCGGGAGTCACTACGTCGGCATGGGCCGCGAGATCGGACTTCGCTGGCCTGAAGTGCTCGATGCGCTCGACCAGCGCGTGGATCGGCTCGGCTCGCAGCTCATGGCCCGCTGGTTCACACCCAATCGCGGCGACTGGTCCGGCGACTGGCGGCGCGATGCCGAGGCGACGATCGCATCGGACACCCGCCGCATGATCTTCGGCCAGGTCGCGTTCGGCATGGTCATGCATGAACTCCTGCGGCGATTCGGCGTGCGGCCGCGGGCGGTGATCGGCTACAGCCTCGGCGAGTCGGCGGGCCTGTTCTCGACCGGTGCGTGGCCCGATTCAGACGACATGTTCTCGCGAATGATGTCGTCCACGCTCTTTTCGTCGGATCTTTACGGCGAGCGGAACGCGCTCCGCGCGGCGTGGGGGATCTCGGCCGATCAGGCAGCGGCGTGGCGTGCCGTGGTCATGCCGCGGCCGGCGGCGGAGATTCGCGCGGCGATTTCCGAGGCGGCCGGCAAGGGATTCACGCTTGCGCGTCTCCTCATCGTGAATACGCCGTCGGAGTGCGTCGTCGGCGGATTGCCCGATGATCTTGCTGCGATCGCCGCGGCCGCGCGATGCAAAATGATCTCCCTTGAAGGCGTGCCGACGGTTCATTTCGAGGTGGTGCGCGAGGTCGAGAAGGCGTATCGCGAATTGCATCTGCTGAAGACGATTCCGCCGGCGGGCGTTCGGTTCTACAGCGGTGTCGCGGGCGGGGCCTACCCGCTGACGCGGGAGAGCGCGGCCGAGAGCATCACGGGGCAGGCGCTTCACGGGTTTGATTTTACACGGGTGATCGAGAGCGCCTATGCGGACGGCGTTCGGCTTTTCGTCGAACTCGGCCCGCAGGCGTCGTGTACGCGCATGATTCGAAAGATACTCGGCGATCGGCCGCACTTCGGGATGTCGGCGGATGCGAATGCCGAGGATGGCGGCGGATCGGCGGTTCGGCTTGCGGCGGCGCTGGTGGCGCAGGGTGTGCGGGTGAATATCGCGGCGGTCAACGGCGATGAAGCGGATTCGTCGAAGAAGCGTCACGGTGCTGAAGACACCGGGGCGGCCGACTTGAAGTCGCGCGGTGAGGTGGTGGTGAAGCTGGGTGGCGTTGCGCCGAATCCTGTCTGGCCGGAGTGGGCGCTTCTCGGGCCGGCGGAAGATGAGCCGTATCGGGCGGAAGAAGCGGCACGAGAGTACGTCGTCGGGGAAACGCGGTTGTCGAGGATGGATGCGTCGATCATGCGGATGACGGAGTGCCAGGATGGGGACATGTCGGATAATCTGATCGCGTCGGCGGCCGATGCGGCAGTCGCGGTGGGGCGGGCGCACCAGGCCTTTCTAGCGTTTACCGACAACGTTTCCCGCGGCATGGGCGAATTGCTTCGGCGGCAGGCGGGGCTCATGGAGTCGATGGGCGGCGAGATCGAAGGGTATTCGGCTTTGCCGCCGCTCTCGGATGCAGATATCTCAGAAGGCGACGTGCTTCCAGACGGGGATGCGGCATCTGCCGAGCTGGATTTCGACGACGCCGACGATTTTCGGACAGAGCCGTCCGAAGTTCACGCCGGCGGACACTTCGAAACGCCCGCGTTTGATCGCGACCTCTGCATGGAGTTCGCCGTCGGCCGGTTGGGCCATGTGCTGGGCGAGCAATTTGCCAGCGTCGATGCCTATCCCGTGCGCGTCCGGCTGCCGGGCGAGCCGCTCATGCTGGTCGATCGCATCATGTCGGTCGAGGGCGAAATCGCCTCGCTGACGCACGGCCGCGTGATCACCGAGCACGACGTGTTCGAAAATGCCTGGTATCTCGACGGCGGCCGTGCGCCGGTGTGTATCACGGTTGAGGCGGGGCAGGCGGACCTGTTTTTGTGCAGTTATCTCGGCATCGATCTGCGCGTCATGGGCACGCGCAGCTATCGGCTGCTCGATGCGACGGTCGAGTTTCATCGCGATCTGCCGCGGCCGGGTGAGGTGATTCGCTACGACATTCGAATCCTTCGCTTCGTGCGCCAGGGCGAGACGTACCTGTTCTTCTTCGAATTCGACGGGACGATCGACGGCGAGCTGGTGCTGACGATGCGAAACGGCTGCGCCGGTTTCTTCACCGATGAGGAGATTCGCAACTCGGGCGGGCTCATTCTCACGCCGGAGGAAAAAGCGCCGGCACAGGGTCGGCGAGATCCGGGATTCCACGAGTTCGTTCCGATTGAGGGCGTCGAGTCGTACAGCAAAGAGCAGGTGACGGCACTGCGAAACGGCGATCTCGTCGGCTGCTTCGGCGAGGCGTTCAGCGGGCTGAATCTGGGCGATCCCCTGCGGCTGCCGCGCGGGCGGATGGAGCTTTTCGACCGGGTGCTGGAGCTGGATCCGAAGGGCGGTCGATTCGGCCTTGGCGTGATTCGCGCCGAGGCGGACATTCACCCCGACGACTGGTTTCTCACCTGCCACTTCATCGACGACATGACGATGCCGGGCACACTGATGTACGAGTGCTGCGTGCACACGCTTCGGTTCTATCTGCTGCGGATCGGCTGGGTGGCCGATCAGGAGGGCGTGTGCTATCAGCCGATTCATCGGAGTCCGAGCGCGCTGAAGTGCCGCGGACCGGTCACCCCTGCGACGAAGAAGGTGATCTACGAGGTGGAATTCAAGGAGATCGGCTACGGGCCGGAGCCGTACGTCGTGGCGGATGCGGTCATGTACGGCGACGGCCGGCGGATCGTGCAGATGAAGGACATGTCGCTGCGCCTGACGGGCCTGACGCGCGAGCGGATCGAAGCGGTCTGGGCGGCGCGCCGGGCCGGTGATGCGGCACTAACGGCGAGTGTGGAAATGACCGGCGCGATCAGCAAGCGCCCCGCGATCTACGACAAGGCGTCGATTCTGGCGTATTCCAACGGCAAGCCCTCGGAGGCGTTTGGCGAGCCGTATCGCGTGTTTGATTCCGGGCGAATCATCGCGCGACTGCCGGGGCCGCCGTTTCAGTTTATGGATCGGGTCGTGCAGGTGGAGCCGCCGGCGTGGGTGCTCAAGCCGGGGGGGTGGATCGAGTCGGAGTACGATGTGCCGCGGGATGCGTGGTATTTCGCGGCGAACCGGCAGCGGTCGATGCCGTTCGCGGTGCTGCTGGAGGCGGCGCTTCAGCCATGCGGCTGGCTGGCGGCGTACGTCGGCTCGGCGCTGCGAAGCGATTCCGATCTCTCATTCCGCAATCTTGGCGGTAAGGCGACGCTGTTTGAGGAATTGAGGCCGGATGCCGGCATGCTCGTCGCGCGGGTTCGGCTGACGAAGGTCAACGAGGCGGGCGGCATGATCATTCAGGACTATGACATGCAGCTCCTGCGTGCGGGTCGGGTCGTCTATGACGGCGTGACCACGTTCGGGTTCTTCTCGAAGCAGGCGCTGGCGCAGCAGGTGGGAATTCGAGATGCCGGGAAGCGGCGGCTGGAGATCTTGCCCGACGAGCTCGCCCGGGCGACGCGCTATGAGATTCTGCGGGCAGCGCCGATTGAGCCGGAGGATGCGGTCGCGGGGGACGATTCCGAGGTATTCGACACGCTTGTGCAGCCGGCCGGCGCGTTTCTGATGATCGACGGCATCGACGCCCTGTCGCTCACGGGTGGGCCGAAGGGTCATGGGTTCGTTCGCGGATCGGCCGAGGTGAATCCGGGGGCGTGGTTCTTCAAGGCGCATTTCTACCAGGACCCGGTATGGCCTGGCTCGCTGGGGCTGGAGTCGTTCATTCAGCTCATGAAGGCTTATGCGATCGAGCGATGGGGCGCGGCGATGCGGGAGAGCCACCGGTTTGAGCCGATCGCGGTGGGCATGGAGCACGCCTGGGCGTATCGCGGCCAGATTCTGCCGACAAATAAGCGAGTGGAAGTCGAGGCGACGATGACCGCGGTGGAAGACGGCGACGAGCCCGTGATCGTGGCGGACGGCTTTCTGACGGTGGACGGCCTCGCGATTTATGAGATGATGAATTTCGGAATTCGGCTGCGGCGGAAGTAGCGTAACGGAGTTCTCTCGCTGGAATTCGAGCGATAGAATTCGCGCGATGCGAACCGCGCGATGCGAACTGCGCGATACGGTTCGCCCGGTGAATGTCGCCGCTGACTCGGGCTTGCCGTGTGGCGCACCCTGCGAGCGCCGCGCCCGGCGTCGGCTTGCCGTTTGGCGAGCGATTGACACAAAGTGAACGCCGAGTCGCAGTCACCCTGCTCCTGTCGGAGCCGGGCTGAACGGAGTGAGTCGCACTTTGAACCCCTTAGCGTTGGAAACGTCGAGAATGAGCCAGTCTTCAAACAGTCAATCGCCGAGGCGCTTCCGCTTCACCAAGATGCACGGCATCGCGAACGATTACGTCTATGTCGATCTGTTCGCCGAATCGCTCGACGGCATTGATCGCCCAGCGCTGGCGCGGGAGGTGAGTGATCGCTACCGCGGCATCGGCTCCGACGGGCTGATTCTGATCACCCCGCCCTCGCCCGGCGTGTCGGCGGATGTTCGCATGGAGATGTACAACGCCGACGGCTCGCGCGGCGAGATGTGCGGCAATGGGATTCGGTGCGTCGCGAAGTACGCGGTGGAGACGCTGGGCAGGGGCGAGAAGTCGCCGGGCGAAGGCGCGTCGAATGCGGAGCGAACGCGGCTCTCGGTGGAGACCGATCGCGGGGTGCTTGCGCTGGAGGCGCTGGGTGCGGGCGGCGTGATGGATCGCGTGCGGGTCAACATGGGTCGCCCGATCCTGACGCCGGCGGAGATTCCGGTTCGATCTGGCGGCGACGCGCGTCGATGCGTGAAAGCGCCGCTGGAGGCGGGCGGCGTGAAGATGAACATGACATGCGTTTCGATGGGCAATCCGCACGCGGTGGCGTTCGTGGAGGATGTCGCGGCGTTCGAGTTGACGCGCATCGGGCCGATCGTTGAACGCCATTTGATGTTTCCGAACCGGGTGAATTTTCACGTCGTGCAGATACACGCGCGCGGCGAGGCGACGATGCGAACCTGGGAGCGCGGCAGCGGCATCACGCAGGCCTGCGGCACCGGGGCATGCGCGGTGCTGGTGGCGGGAGCTTTGGAGGGGCGGCTCGATCGCAGGGCGCTGTTGCATCTGCCGGGGGGCGATCTGACGATCGAATGGGAAGGGGGCCAGGATGATGGCACTGTCTTCATGACCGGCCCGGCGGAAGTGTGTTTTACCGGGGAGTATGTTGTCCGGTAGGGGTGGGGTCGATCGGGTCGTCGGTCTTCATGTTCAGGTAATTGAAGGCGTTGTCGCGGTCAGAGCTAATCACGTTCGATCATGGCCGCGCCGTCTTGCTGATGTAGACACATTGCGTGTGGCGGGCAGAACGCCGGATTTGCATACTCGTCACCGCGTCGGTGATTCGACTTCCCCGCGCGAGTTGGCAGATGGATTGCTGTGTCTTCGCCCCGGCGGGGCGTTGGAGTGTAGATGGGGATGAACGCCCGTTGCTCTGGCCGGTATAACAGCCGGCCGTAAGC
>CALLKH010000548.1 GCA_938008425.1 uncultured Planctomycetaceae bacterium
GAAGAATCCAAACAGTCGAATATTCAAGAAAGAGTACCTCGACAAGACCCATGCGTTCTTCGAGAAGTACGGCGGCAAGACCATCATCATCGCCCGGTTCGTTCCGATCGTTCGAACCTTTGCTCCGTTCGTCGCCGGCGTCGGCACGATGACCTATCGCCGATTCTTCGCCTACAACGTCATCGGCGCGATCATGTGGGTCGCGATCTGCCTCGCGGCCGGCTACACCCTCGGTGAAGTACGGATCGTGAAGGAGAATTTCGAACTCGCGGTGCTAGCGATCATTCTCGTCTCGGTCATGCCGATGGTGATCGAGTATCTCAAGGCCCGCGCCGAAAAGAAGCGCAGGCTGGCCGAGGCCGCGCAAAACCCGCCGACCTCTGACCCTGACAAAGTGACCGGCGCCCCGCCCGCGTGAGGCGGCCCTTCAGCTTGATCTGCGTGGTGCGCTAGAATCGCCGATCCAAATCATCCCCGAAGGGGATCAACGTCAATAGCCGCAGGCGCAGCCTGCGGACACGGCGCCCTCACCTCTTTCAACCCTGAAAGGGTTGTACAAAGATCACCGAATAAACCGACCAGATTTCGGAAGCCCCGTGGACCATCGTATTCTCACCGCCCCATCCACGGATTACCCCAATCCCATTAACACCCTGCGCCCATCGATCCCGATATAGAGGCATGGTTCCTCCGCGCCCCGCTCGGAGTCCCTGCCGATGAAGTGCCGCAAATGCGTCCGAAACATTGAGAGCGACAGCCGCTTCTGCCGCCACTGCGGTACGAAGGTGGTCCGCGTCATCGGGGCCGGCGTCAACGCCGACGTCCTCGCCGCCACGCGCGGCGTGGCGGTCGATCCACGCTACATTCGCCGCTCGGCCCCAGTGCGGGAGCCGCTCGCCGTCGGCGCCGGATCCGGGAAATATGCACAGGCTACCCTAGAATTTCGCGAACCCGAACCGGCCGCTCCGGCCGTTGAACCGCCCGCTCCCTCGGGCGACGTCTACCGCGACCCCCAATTTGAGCAGCACATCTGGTCCGGCCGCCCCACCTGGCGGGCGGGAACGAGCTCATGGATTCTCTGGTTCCTGCTCAGCGCCGTCTCGCTCTACGCGGCCTCGCGTTACGGCCACGGCGACCCCGCGCTGATGCAAGTGGTTTGGATCTTCGTGGTGGGGGCCGCTGTCACACTTGCGGCACGCGAGGCGATCGTGGTTCTCGGCTTCTCCTATCAGCTCACGACGCAGCGGCTCTTCGTTCACCGCGGCATCCTCACCCGCGTGACGGACCAGGTGGAGCTTCTTCGCATCGATGACGTCCGCCTCGTGCAGAGCATCACCGATCGGATCGTCAACTCCGGCAGCGTCGACGTCTTCAGCAGCGACGAAACCGATGAGAACATCATGCTTCGATCCATCTCCGCGCCGCTCGAAGTGGCCGAGGCGATCCGCACGCATGTTCGCGGCGCGCGGTCCAAGGGGACGCTGTCGGTCGAGCGGATCTGAGTGGTAGTCCGATGCGTTGTTAAACACAGACTCGAACTGCGCCCGATCGGTGACCACAACCAAGGCGCCTTTGTCGTTTCGGGCTCAGTTCTATGACGCGAATTCCAGCACTTGCGCCGCGCGGGTGAATACTTCGTTCCCAATCCCGACCGCCCGCTTGATCGCCACATCCTGATCGATCCACGACGCCAGCCCCACGATTTCTCGTCGCTTCGCGCGATCGACCCGCCGCCAATACGGCCACAGCATCACCGGAATCGGAAAATCGCTGCCGTACACCGCCTTGGCCTGAAGAGTCGGATCGTCGGCCATCCGCGAGAGCCAGCCCGTCCGGCCGAACGCCGCCAGCGCCGAAATGTCGCCGTAGAGCGGGGCGTCGCGAAACTCCCCGGTCATCGCCTCGATGAGCGTGTTGAAGCCGTCGCCGCTCTGCCACGGGAACGACGGCGTCGCCATGTGCGCCACGATGACCGTCGGCATCGTCCCCTCTTCGCGAAGCTTGCGCAGCACGCCGATCATCGGCCCCGGATGTTCAAACTCCATGTGCTGCCGCGAGAGTGACATCTCACCGCCGTAATGAATGAGCATCGGAATGTGCAGCTTTGCCGCCATGCGAAGAAATGCCACCGTCCGCGGATCCTCCGCCCGGATGTTCTGATGAATCGGCAGCCACTTCACCAGCGCCGGCCGCACGTCGCCCGCCGCCAGTTCCTCGAGCATCTCCACCGCCGATCGGCCGCCCTCGTTTCGATACGGATGGATCGACGCACCGAAGAGATACCGCTTCGGATTCGCCCGGCATCGCGCCGCCACCAGAGAATTCGACGTGTAGATGTCGGACCCCCGCCGCTGCCGACGCGCCGCCGGCCCGATCACACAGCCGGCGTCGTCGCGATACTCGTCAAACGCGAGCAGCACCAATCGATCGACCGCCTTCGTCTGCGACCAGTGGCGCTCATAGACCGCATCGATTCGATCATCGAGCGCCTCGCCGATCGGCAGGCGCGGATCGACGCCGAGCCATCGCCGCACAAAGAACCACGCCGGCCGTGAAACGAGCCTCGGCGAAAAATAACTGTCAAAACCCGGATGCCCGGCGGCGCCGGCTTTCTCGAACGAATAGCGCGGAACCGACTCGTCGACGCGCCGCGCGCTGAACCCGATATGGCAATGCACGTCGATGATCATGGGCGAATCACCCGGCGATCTCTTTGAACGTTCGCGAATCCCAGACCCGTTCGAACTGCGCCACCACCGCCGGATCGAACATTTCTCCGCGGCCCTTGCGAATCACGTCGGCGGCGTTTTCCGGCGTCCATGCCGGCTTGTAGACGCGCGGACTCAGCAGGGCGTCGTACACATCCACCACGCGAACGATCCGCGCCGCCTGCGGAATCTTTTCGCCCGCCAGCCCGTCGGGATAGCCCGAGCCGTTCCAGTTCTCGTGATGATTCCGCGCGATCTGACGCGCCAGATTGAAAAACGGCTTGCTCGACAGAATCCGCTCGCCCGCCAGCGTGTGGCTCTCGATGACCTTGCGCTCCTCGGCCGTCAGTCGCCCGGGCTTTTTGAGAATCGCATCCGGCACGATCATCTTGCCGACGTCGTGAAGAATCGCCGAGTAGCCGAACTGCTCCGCCGTCGCCGCCGGCAGGCCCATTTCCGACGCGATCAGCTCCGTGTATTTCTGAATCCGCCGGACGTGCGCGCCGGTGTCGGTGTCCTTCGCCTCGCTCGCGACGGCCAGCATGTAGATGGCCTCCATGTTCGCTTCGAGGAGCTCGACCGTGCGCTCGCGCACCTTCTGTTCGAGATGCTGCGAATGGTGCTTCAGGGCCAGCGCCTGCTCCAGCACCGTATCACTCAGTTTCGAAATCTCCTGGTAGTCCTCGGTGAGCCGCGATTCCATCTTCTTCTGGCCGGAGATGTCGATCACCGTCACCACCTTGTAGGCCGACGGAGCCCCGGGACCGCCGAGGGGACGGCTCGACATGATGACCGGAACCTGCTGACCGCCCGAGGTTTCGACGTGGAACTCGGCCTCGAACGCGGCGTCGAACTCCTCCAGACGTTGGCGAATCAGCTTGACGTCTTCTTCGCTGCTGTAGAGCGACTCCAGCGGCCGGCCGTCGACACCTTCAGGCGGCCGCGCGACCATGGCACGGAATCGCTCGTTGGAATGGAGGATGACGCCCGATCGATCGATGAGCAGCGCTCCGCAATTGAGCGCGCCGAGGAGGGCGTCGATCGTCTCCGGTGTCAATCCGGCATCACGCGTCATGGCGATCCCGCGCCTTTCAGCCCCGCCGCCCTGCGTTCCACCCATTTGCGGCACATGCGCCGCACCGATTGCCCGACCGGCATGGCGACGACCTCGTCGGGCGTGAGCCAGCGGAGTTCGTGCGACTCGTCGCTGAGCACGTAGTCCTCGCCGCCCGTCGCCTGCACGAGAAACCGGATGTCGTAGTGATAGTGCGGCGGATCAAACGCACGGCCGGGGATCGGGTGCACGTCGAGGTCGAAAATCTCGTCCGACACCGGAACGATGCCGCAAAGGCCCGACTCCTCCTCGGCCTCCTTCAGCGCGACGCGAAGCAGGTCCGGATCGCCGTCGCAGTGCCCGCCGAGTTGCAGCCACTTGTCGAGCTTGGCATGGTGCGTCAGCAACACTCGCGCCCCGGCCCGATCGATCAGCCAGGCCGAGCCGGTCAGATGCCCCGAATTGTGCGACCGCTCGAAGCAGCCGGGATGCGCCGCCACGAACGCCGCGATCCGGTCCCGCGCCGCACCGTCCGCCGCATCGATCGGCCGATACGCCGCCAGCTTGTCGAGGACATCGCGTCGGTTCATGCGGGTATGGTAGCCGTCGCGATGCGGCCGGTCGATCAGTGCCACCGGTTACATACGATCGCGGCGTCACCTGTCGATCGCTCTTCGCATCTCGCTGGAAAGCTCCCAGCCGCACTCGGGACACCGCCCGGACGTGTTCGCTCTTAAATCGTACTCGCACTGGGGGCAGACTGTTTCTTCGATCCGGCCGGGCATGCCCTCGCGAAAACGAATGCCGCATTTCAAGCAGAGACAGTCCAGCGGACGCCACAGGCGATCCAGGAGCGTTGCATCATCGAGGACAATCGTCGCCACGGTGGCAACAGCAAATAGGATGGCATTCGAGAGTCGAACCACCAGGTTACGAATTGATCTCCGCGGGCGAAAAGTAGAGGAAAGACAGGCCGGACAACGTGTCTTATGCCTGAACTTCAAACCCGAACCGCTGCGCACACTCATCTTTGATCCCTGATCCCCTACCTCGGGCAGTTGGCGGGGTTACCTTGGTTTCGATTGCTGAACTGACCCCGACAGGGGTCCAACGTCGGTAGCCGCAGGTGCAACCTGCGGAACCGTCGATCATCATGCACTCAACCCCGGGAGGGGTTGTACAACCCATTGCCGACGCGACGATGCACACGCCCCGGTGCCCGCCAATACTGACCGACGAAACGAACGAACCCACCGGCTGAGGTGTAGCCCGCCACTGAAACCCGAACAAGACTGTGTGGACTCATGTCACGCGATCGGCATCGGTAGAGAGGCTCGTTCAACCCGCGTTCGATCTGCATCACGCGAGGGATGAATCCAGCAATGGACGAGGCGACTCCGGGCAGGATTTTCATCCGCCCGGCGTCGCCACAGGTCCGACCGTGCGATCAGATCCCCAAACTCCAGCCCTGACTTCCGCGTGCCGTCAGCACACCCGCGCCCAAACCCATCGAATTCCCGCAGATGCGAGACTTGCGTCGTAGTCCAGATGCTCGACTCGCGAGCCCACTCACAACCGGCCCGACCATTCCCCATCGCCGACCGGGACCCCCCGCGGCGACTATCCTCTATCTATGGGCGGTTTGCGACCATCCCACTTACGCGGCTATTCCAAAAAAATCCAATTCCATTGCAGGAAAATGGGCCGTCGGGATGTGGTTTTCCAAACTGCCCTTCAATCGGTCCAGTCTCCATCTGGGGCAACGGGGCAGCCGTCTGCACCGCCTATCCGATGTGCGACGAGCCGAGTGTGTCATCTCCCAAGTGTTCTATGAGTTTCCTTCGAAGTCGTGAAGAGCGAGATCTGGCCGTCGTTTCCACCCGCTGCCAGCATGGTGCCGTCGGGGCTCCAGGCTAGGGAGCGGATGCCATAACCATCCTTGGATGAAACCGGCAATCGCAAGAGCAAAGAACCGGAGTTGACATCCCAGATGCTGATTCCAGAATCAAAAACAATACTCCATCCGTCGGGATCACCCCAGCGGGATGTCGCGATGCGCAGCCCATCCGGGCTGAAGGCGACCTGGAAACTCTCACCAAAGGAACCGTTGAGTTCGACCAGGCGCTCGCCGGTCGTCACGTCAAAGACATAAGCCGGTGCGCGCCTCGTTTGCGTCCAGTCGGTTGCTGGGACAACCACGCGCGCTCCATCAGGACTGAATTGATAGGAGCCGGCATGCGGCGTCAGGAGTTGCCAGACCTGCCACGGGGCGACGCCGCCGGAGCCCGGCTGATTGAGCGATATGTCGAGCGTACTCGCGAGATCACCGGTACGGGCATCCCAAATCCGGGCCGCGGGTTCCTGTCGAGAGATGGTCAGAATGCGCATTCCTTTCGGATCAAATCGGGCCAGCTGTCCCGGGAGTTCGAATAGCGCCTCCCCGGACGACACGTCGAAAACGCGCACTAGGGATTTATCGAAGATCACGGCCAACGCGCGGCTTCCATCAGCGCTGAGTTCAGCGTACCGGCAACCCGGAATCGATGCCTGGATTGCAATCGAGCCGGTTCGAGCATCAACGATTCGAACCGATTCAGAATCGGCCACAAGAACTCGATCGCCCGCGATGCTGACTCCGCAGATCTTTTCTGCCGGATAAACGCCTCCCTGGTGTTCTTGGGTCTTCGCCCGACCCTCTAGCAGTGTCGATCCCAGTGTTCCGTCTGACGGGTCGAGAATCTCCACTCCGTCGAACCATGTGAGGATGCGACCGTCCGGGAGAAACGCGGAATACCCGCCTGCCAACCAGTAGCCGGCCGGCTGTGGGGACTGATGATCCATGAGTGACTGGCCGGTAATTG
Organism: uncultured Planctomycetaceae bacterium; assembly: GCA_938008425.1. Classification (GTDB taxonomy): domain Bacteria; phylum Planctomycetota; class Phycisphaerae; order UBA1845; family UTPLA1; genus JADJRI01. The sequence goes on from CALLKH010000548.1 coordinate 6,624, forward strand.
AATCCCACAGCCGCCACCCAATGTTGTCGGCCGAGAGCAGCCGCTGACCATCATTCGAGAATTCGAGAGACGTGACCGCCCCTTCATGCGCCTGAAGTACGAGCGGATTGGGTTGAGGGCGCGAATCCCAGAGACGGGCGGTGCCGTCTTCGCCCGTCGTGACGATCAATGATCCGTCATCGCTGAATCTCGCCTCGATCACGCCGGACTCGTGGCCGACGAGTTCGAACAGTTTCCTGCCGGTGGGTACCTCGAACACCGCGGGAGCGTCAGATCCCCACACCAGCAGCCGGCCGCCATCAGGCGAAAACGAAGCCGCATGCCAGCCATCAGCAAATGTGACGGCTAAGTCGCAGACCTTTGAGCCGGTAGCAGAGTCCCACGCCTGAACGCCCCGCCCCCAGCCCGATGTGCGGATGAGTGATCCGTCGCGGGAGAAAGCTGCCTCGACAATTCCACTGTCGCCCCTGAGCGAAATGTCGTATCGGGTTTCGCCCGTCGCAGCATCCCAGACGACAATATCGCTTTTGAAACCGAATCCCATGATGGATCGACCGTCGGACGAAACCTCGATATCCCTGGCTTGCTCATCCTGACATGCGAGTGTGCGAAGGAGCGATCCCGAAGCTGCATCCCAGACTCGTGCGTGCTCGATGTGACCGGTGACAATGTGGCTTCCATCGGGAGAGAACGCGGCGTCACTCCAACTCAGCTCTTCCGCCTCGGTATCGATGGCAACGGTCGTGATGAGCGATCCGGTGCGCGCATCCCACACCTGGGGCGGCTCATTCCAACTCCATGTCATAATCCGCGTGCCGTCCGATGAAAAAACTCCAGCCGGAGAGGCTGAGGGATTCACCGGCAATGTGAGCAGGGCGCGCGGCCCGTCGATCATCCACACGACCGCCTTGCCAAGACCGCAGACAAGAAGCCGCTCACCATCGGGCGCGAACGCGACAGTGTTGCTGCCCCCGGGCGCCGCGAGTGTTGCGTGGAGTCGGCCGGTAGTGACATCCCAGACACGGGCCTCGCGGCGACCACCTCGGTAGGCTGTGGCGACGCGGGCCCCATCTGGCGAAAACGAAGCGCCATAAATGATGGCCGCGCCGTCATCCAGCACATGCAGACTCGTGTCGGTGCAACCTACAAGATACCGCCACTCCCATCCCCGCAGATGCTCCGGACACGCATCGAGGCGCTGCCGAGCAGAATAGGGATCGCTCGCGGCCGCCAGCAGGTTGGCGACGTAGGCGTTCTGCTCCGCAGCCGTTCGCTGGCTTTCGGCCTCCGCCCGGGCCCGAGCTTCGGCGTCGCGCGCGTCTGCTGCCATGCGTGCGGCATGTTCAGCGGTCCTTCGCTGCCGGGCCTCAAGGGTGAAGCCGATAGACGTGGAGATGGTCCCGAGCACCAGCACCGCCAGCACCGCGCCACCGGCGATCACGCGCCCGCGATGCTTGCGTGCGAACTTACGCATTCGATACAGCGTGCTCGGCGGCGCGGCCGCGACTGTTTCGCCCGAGAGGTGGCGCAGCACGTCCGCCGCCAGCTGGCCCGGCGACTCGTACCGCCGCGCGCGATCCTTCTCGAGCGCCTTCATCACGATCCAGTCGAGCTCGCCCCGCAGAAGGGTTCCAAGCCGCCCCGGCTCCGCCGCCCGGGCCTGCGCCGTGGCCGCAAGGGCGCGCAGATCGCGCGAAAGGCGCACGCTCGGGGCGAGCGGGTCTTCCTCCTTGATGATCCGCTGCATCTCGCCGTAGGCGGCCGATCGCAGGCGGGTCGCATCGAACGGCGTCGCGCCGGTGAGCAGTTCATAGAGCAAGACGCCGAGCGAGTACACGTCGGTTCGCGTGTCGATGTCCGGCGAGCCCTCGGCCTGCTCCGGGCTCATGTATTCGGGGGTGCCGATGAGCTGGCGGTGCTCGGTGAACAGCGTCTTCTCAGTCAGTCGCGCGCCGGTCGCCTTGGCGATGCCGAAATCGATCACCTTTGCGAACGGCCGGCCGTCACTCATGCACACGAGGACATTTCGCGGCTTGAGGTCGCGATGGACGACGCCCTTGGTGTGGGCGTGCTGCACGGCCGCGCAGACCTGCGTGAAGAGCTGGAGGCGATCCGTCACGCTGAGCCGGTGGGCGTCGGCGAATTCCGTGAGCGGGTCGCCCTTGACGTATTCCATGACGAAGTAGGGGCGACCGGAATCGGTCGCGCCGGCGTCCAGCACCTTCGCAATGTTGGGATGATCCATCAGCGCCAACGCCTGCCGCTCCTGCTCGAAGCGCGCGACGACCTGGCGGGTGTCCATCCCCAGCTTGATGACCTTCAGCGCGACGCGCCGGCGGACCGGGTGTTCCTGTTCCGCAAGGAAGACGACACCGAATCCGCCCTCGCCGATCTGCTGATGCAGCTTGTAGGAGCCGATGCGCGTGCCCGGACGCTCGGAGAGCGGCGGCGCGGCGACCGTCGTCGTGAAGGTGCCGGCGGCGGTCGGCTCCGACAGAAACGGGTCGGCAGATTCCGCGGTCACGATGAGCGCCTCGACCCTTCTTCGCAGGGCGGTGTCGGACTGGCACCGGGCCGTGAGCAGGTCGGCGCGCTCTTCCGGAGCGGCCTGAATGACTTCGTCGAATAATTCTCGAACGCGCGCCAGGTCCTGGTCCACCCTGTCTTCTCCTACGATTCACGCTCAATGGCGTCCTTGAGCCACGCTCTCGCGAATGTCCACGCCCGCTTTACCGTCGGCTCCGACACGGTCAATGCCCGCGCCGTCGACTCAATGCTCAGGCCGGCGAAGTAACGCAGCCGAACGACGGCCGCCGCCTGCGGGTCGGCGCTCTCCAAGCGGCAAATGAATTCGTCGAGGATCAGGAATCCGGCACATTCTTTTTCGGAGGACGGGTCGGGCAATTCGGTGAGCTCAAGTGCGGCTTTTCGCGCCTCCGGCCCGCCGCGCCGGGCGGCGCAGCGGGCGCGGGCATGATCGATCAGGATCCGCCGCATCGCCTCCGCCGCGGCCGCGTAGAAGTGGGCCTCCACCGCCCAGGGTATGCGGCGCCCTTCGCTGAGACGGAGATACGCCTCGTGAACGAGGGCCGTGGCCGAGAGCGTGTGCCCCGGTCGTTCGGCTGTAAGCTGCTGCTGGGCATGGGCGCGGAGTTGATCGTAGACGGCCGCCAACAGGTCGGCGGGCGCCGCGGGCACTGGGTGCGCCGCCGGCGCTGTGTGCGTGGCTGGCTCTGCTGCCGGCGACGATTCTGCGTCATGCCCTGCGGTTGAATGATCGTGGTCGCCCTCTGACATGCCTCCATCGTAACTTTGGGCGGGCTCAAAACGAAGGGTGGCGTCAATTCAGCGCGCGGCCGTAAGGGAGTCGGTGATTCGCGTGCGGAGATGGCGGCATCCGGGCGGAGTGGCCCGGAGGTGTACTCACCCTGGGGGATGCGATTTCATCCCACCCGAACACGCTGAGGCCGCATAGATGTTAGCTGCCCCCGAATGAAAATCGAGACCCCGGGGTCGGAGTAGCGACGGCGGCTCACCCTGCCAGGTGATCGCTAACAGGGCTCGGTACTTGGCACGAGAATCCTCCTCGGACCCTCAATTCTACCTGGAGGATAGGAACCCACCAAAGGCCCAGAAAGACCAAGACGACGAGCCCCGCTCCGGCCGCGAATGAAGGACTCGTCGGCCATCAGTCAACTCCAGTTTCACTCACGCAAATGGTCTGCGATCTGACTCGCCTACTGGCGTTTCAGCTCACCCGTCTGAGATGGGGTACACTGTTTCATGATCACGGCGACAATATGGCATCCACAAAAACCTGAATGTCCAGGCCGTCCGCTTTTCCATCGCAATTCATGTCCGCGGCGTCGATCCAGGCTGGATGCGGCGCCGGGTGCGTCAGTACGAATACAAATGAATCCACGTCGTCAAACGTGACGTCGAAATCTCCGGTGAAATCGCCGGTGCAGTGGATCGCGTTTTCGAATGACACTTCGCGAGAAATCGAGTTTGTGATGAGGTAGCGCCGGGTGAGATCGTTCAGCAACGCCACTTCGCGACTCACCACGTCGCGGATCTCGGCCTTGCCGTTTATGTCGTTCCACAGGCTCACTTCGCGGCTGACGATGTCGGTGATCGAATGGCGATCAGTCAAATCATTCAGCACGGTGATCTCCCGGCTGACAATGTTGGTGATGGCGTATCGATCGGAGAGATCATTCAACAGCG